>NZ_JAQISY010000007.1:0-101392 GCF_028618465.1 Bartonella sp. MM73XJBT
TTGAATAAAAGAGGCTCTAAATGCTTTTGATTTTTATAAACGTATCAATAAAACGCTCTCATATTTAAAGGGCGTTATCTGAAATAAAGCACATGATCAAAATGCGTCTTTAAAACGTTTTAAAATACTAAGCTCAAAATAGAGCTGAGTGAATTCAAATAACTGACATTCTAAAATCAAAACGTTTGGTAGCTTTATATTAATAATCAAGAGACATGCGTGTCAAAGGAATGTCTATAACAAAACCCGTTTTTTATATTTATGTGCATTGTTTTTTAAAAGTAGCGTTTCATAAGACAAATAAACAAACGCTTTTTAGAATATAAGGTTTTTAAGATTTGCTCTGCTGTAAAATCTAGATCTTTGTTTTTCGTAAATGAAACGTTCTTAAGAGCAAATGATAACTAAGTTTATAGCTGTTATAGAAACATCAGTTTCAAATGTTTAAACGTTTCCTTAAAGAGGTTCTTATAAGCGTATTTTCACTTTTCATTAAAACCTAATTTCTTTAAAAATTAACCAGTCCAAATTTGGAGGCGTTATTTTTAGAATAGAGCATTCTTTAAACAGGGTAACTTTTGACTCAAAATTTAGAAAAATCCTATGCTTTTATGATGTTACAATGGTTTTGAATTTTTCTTGCTTCTCTAAAAAGGAAAGCTAAAATCGCTCAATCCAAATTTGGATTGTCCAGTTTTAAAAGAAAGCCTTTCAAACTTTATAACGATTTTGCTATTCGCTTGCTTGCGTTATATTATTCATAAAGGCTTTCAGTTTCATAAGACATAACATACCTCTTTATCGTTTTCTAAATTTTTAGAAAGCGTTTAAAAGTGATCTTGTCTTTAAATCCTTTTATGCAACCTTTTAAATTAAACCCATAAGCTTATGATAGTTTCAAACGATTATTCCTTTTAAGGATTCGCTCAAAAAAGAGCAAAACTCATACCATTCTCTAAACGCATGCGATTTTTGAATGATAAAAACGCATCATAAAGTTTATGAACTGTTATGAATGGTAGCTGCTTTTCATTTCATTTGAATGCACACATGCGTTATAATATTCACATCATGATTTGCTTTTTATGGTCTATTCATACATGGCAATCTTATATAAAAAATGGTCAAATGAATCATGCATAAAAGGATGGATTCTGATGGGAGTGCATATACAATTATTTAAATAACATATTGATTTATTTATATTTTTATGTCATATGTGGCGCCGGGTGTTCGCCCTTTATAGTGTTCTGCTTGGTTTGTTATTTGTAGCGGCCTTTGCGTGGCGTGGTAATAAAATAGCATGGGTAGCGGCCTTGCCAAAAACAGAAGCAGATATTCGCTAAGATCTTATTTGCATCGGGTAAAGTTTAGTAGATAGATTTTTCAGTTATTAAGTCTTTTGCATCTTTTTTAGTCTATGGGGTGCAGCTGGGTTGCACTCCGTTACTTGCGGCGGGATAAGTAGTTTTTATTTCTTCATGTCAGGTTAGTGCTTTTTTTATTCTCGTATTTATGATTGTTATTATACGTATTTTTAATAACTGCGTGGTCTATCGCGGGCTTGTGACGAGTTTCCAGATGGTGCTTTTATGCAGAAACGTTCATGTACTCGGTGGATGTAATTGCATTTCTTCAAGCAAGAGAACAAGCGCTGTCTGATGTCAGTCGTGTTTTGAAAGTAGAGGGTGTTCTTTGTACTTCAAATTTTTACTATAGAAGGGCGCTTAGCGATAAAATGATTATTGACGTTTATAGCGCCATAGGGTTCAAACCTGATCCTGCTTCGACGCTGCATTATTGGTATGACTTTTTGGGCAAAGCAGGATTGGAACTGGATCAAGAAAAAGATTATGAATTATCGTCTCGGTCCTATGATGAGCTTAAAGACAATCTTCGTAGATATATTAGAATTGAAAATAAGTTCATTTGTTCGCTTGAGGAAAATATACAGGATGCATTTTATGAGCGATATCTTGCTATCCGTGCTCCTCTTAATGCTCAACGAGATTATCAGGGAGTTACCGTACAGTTATGGCGCAAAAAATAGTAGCTCAAAATATCATCATGGCAGCTAAACGACTGCGTGAACGCCAGCCTTATAGCGACGAGCCATTTTTTATATTCGATGTTGATTCTGCGCTGGACCGGGTTCTGCATCTGCAAGCGGTTTGTCAGCAATATTTTCTGGACGCAGTTATTGCTGTTTCGGTTAAGTCATGCTCGTTAGGTTTGTTGTTGCGACTAATCGCTGAGCACGGACTCAGTGCAGAAGTATGCACGGCAGATGAGCTTCAGCTAGCTTTAAAGGCGGGTTTTACTGGCGATAGGATTGTATTGGATGGACCTTATAAATCTCTCAAAGATCTTTCTCAAGGGATTGCTGAAAAGGCACTCATTCATGTCGACAGCCCGCACGAACTCAAGGCCATAATTGATCTGGTTTCTGATACTGACCGCGTAGTGGGTCTGGGCTTAAGATTGGCGCATTTTTACAAAGATAGCCAGCGTTCTCGTTTTGGAGTGACAGTGGAAGAATTTGAGGAAGAAATCGTTCCCTTGCTGCAATCTTGCAAGAATGTTTATCTTAAGGGCTTTCATCTTCATATAGATGCGAATCTGGAAAGTTCGGCACGAATTATTGAGAACTTGCGTGATTGGCTTCCCTTCCTTTTAAAAAATATGCCTAAGGGAGGGCATCTTGATATGGGGGGCGGATTTCCAGCAGACTCCTTTTCAGCAGATGCTGGAGTTACGGCTACAAAACCACGGGAGTTTTTCCAAGAAATTTTTAATGTTTTATCTGAACAAGATCTCACTTTACCTGCTAGATGGAAATTGATTTTTGAGCTTGGTAGGTATATCAGCGAAGATCATGGTTATGCTGTAGGAAGAACTGTGAGTATTAAAAAGCGCGATCAGGTCGATATCATACAGACAAATCTTGGCATTAACTGGATACCTTCTGTGCGTGTTTGGCATCATTCGCTTGTGCCGTTAGAAGAGAAAAAAAACGCTTGTGGTAAACATGGTCAGATATTAGTAGGTTTTAACTGTTTTGAAAATGACTGCCTTTTTCCCAAGGCAGATTATGGTTTGGGCAAAGATCAGTTGTTTATTATTCGCGGTTGCGGTTCTTATGATTTACAAACTGCTCATGAATGGACGCGTTTTAAACCTCCCGTATACGCTTTATACAAAAAAGAAATCGTAACAGCTAGGCTTGCAGAAAATGCCTTACCAGCTGGGCGAGTAGATTTATTGTATAGAGAGGAAGCTATTAGTGTGGATAAAAATATTCAACTCGCACCCGCGTCCTCGAGATATGCTTCCGAACTTTTTAATATTATAGATCGTAATAGAAAGGAATTCAGTCAATATATGGCTTGGCCACGTTATGTTACGAATGAATATGATGAAGCTATTTTTCTTGACGTTTGCTTTTTACAACATCAGAAGAATGATGGAAAAACATATGCTATTTTGTTTGATGAAGTTCCAGTGGGATTACTTTCTTTCAATAGGATTGATAGTGGTAATAAGACCGCTTATATCGGCTATTGGCTTGATTTAAAACTTCAAGGAAAAGGGATTATCACTAAGTCTGTGGAGGCCTTGATACAGTCTTATTTGAAATCTGGCGAAATAAAAAGATTTGTCATAACATGCTCAGTAGACAACCAAAAAAGCAACGCAGTAGCACAGCGCTGTGGCTTTGAGCTTGAGGGAAGATTGAAAAAAGCTGAATTGTTAAACGGAGTTTTTCATGATCAGAATATTTATAGCTTTATAATGTATGATTAGCTAAAAAAGTATTTCTTGATATACTGTGTCAGTTTGTACCGATGAGGTAAATTGTCAATGCTGAATAAGATTCAGCTGGGCAAATAAGAAGTCAGAAGTCATATGTATAGCGTTTGGAGAGGGGCAAGAAAATCATTGAGGAGGGTGGTGTTCTCAATCAAGCTAGATTTGTTAGCAGAATAGGAAATTCGCCTTTCGTTCAGCTGTCCACGAATGCTGAGCGCTTCTCGTTGTCTCAAGCGTTTATCGCAGTTGCGGTAAGGCGCAGTTAATGAGAAGCTATGATTGGGTATTTTGTTGTATAGATTTAGGAAGCAGAAGTGGCGATGCGTATCGCTTCTTTGTGGACATTAAAAGTAGAGCTATCATAATTACGTTGATCTTCCACTATAAGATTTTATATGGTTATTGCTTGCCAGAATAGCTTTAGGACTTTTGTTTTTTATAAACAGAACGTTAGCACAGATGTATCACATGCAGTGTCATTTTTCACTATGTTTAATATGATAAGCAGCTTATAATAATAACAAGGACTCTTTTGCCTTGATGGGAGTTGCATATTCTCTAAAAATTAAGTTGATAAGGATTTTTAGTAACGCTTAAACATGAAATGATACCATAATAGCGGGCTTTGATTGTTTTTAAAATTGGTGTGTTATGGTTGTGAAAAATGGTAAACAAATGAAAAAAAAAGGCTCTAAGCCTGTTTCTGGTTTTCTTAAAAAATTACGAGGTGTAAGCAATTGGCAGCAAGTTTCGCAGTGGCTAGCTTTCCGTAATGTAGAAGATATTGAATGTATTACCCCTGATCAAGCGGGGGTACCCCGTGGCAAAATGATGCTTTCTAAAAAATTTACCTCGGAAACATCATTGGCATTACCTTCAGCGGTTTTTGTCGCAACAATCTCAGGAGATTATCCTGAAGATGGTCATGGTTTTGAATATCCCAAAACTGATGGTGATCTACGCCTTGAGCCTGATTTGTCTACATTAAGCATTGTACCATGGGAAGATGCTCCCACAGCACAAGTGATTTGTGATCTTGTGTATCAAAATGGACATGTTGTCGATTACACACCACGAAATGTTTTGCGAAAAGTCGTTGATTTTTATACACAAATGGATCTAATGCCGGT
This sequence comes from Bartonella sp. MM73XJBT, assembly GCF_028618465.1. Classification (NCBI taxonomy): domain Bacteria; kingdom Pseudomonadati; phylum Pseudomonadota; class Alphaproteobacteria; order Hyphomicrobiales; family Bartonellaceae; genus Bartonella; species Bartonella sp. MM73XJBT. Next base: position 4,941 of record NZ_JAQISY010000007.1, read on the forward strand.
TGTTTCACCAGAAATTGAGTTTTATTTAGTACAGAAAAATCCTGATCCTGATTATCCTTTAGTTCCTCCAGTTGGGCGTTCTGGACGTTCAATTGGTGGGGGACAAGGGTATTCGATTGCCGGTGTGAATGAATTTGATGAGTTCATTGATGATATTTATCATTTTTCGGAAGCGCAAGGGTTGGAGATTGATACCCTCATTCATGAGGAAGGGGCAGGGCAATTTGAAATCAATTTACGCCATGGTGATCCCATCGAATTAGCCGATCAAGTTTTTATGTTTAAACGAACAATTCGTGAAGCAGCACTAAAGCATAATATGTATGCTACTTTTATGGCCAAGCCTATTCAAGGGCAGCCAGGTTCTGCGATGCATATTCATCAATCCGTTGTTGATAAGAAGACAGGTATGAACATTTTTACACAAAAGGATGGTGAAGAAAGTGTTTGTTTTCGTCATTTTATTGGTGGATTACAAAGACATATGGCAGGATCACTTGTAATGCTTGCTCCTTATGTAAATTCCTATCGACGTCTTATGCCTGATATTTCAGCACCGGTTAATTTACGATGGGGATATGATAACCGTACCACAGCATTTCGTGTACCTCGTTCTGCTCCTCAAGCACGGCGTGTTGAAAATAGGCTTCCCTCGTCAGATTCTAATCCTTATTTAGCGCTTGCGGCTTCTTTGGCTTGCGGTCTCATTGGGCTACAGCAAAAGCTTGAACCCGATGAGCCAACAACAAGTAATGTGAATGCTGATAGCATTGAATTACCGCGTGGTCTCATTGAAGCGGTCAATTTATTTGAACAAGATAGAGCGATACGTGCTATTTTAGGGGATGTGTTTGTCAGTACTTATGCTGCAATCAAACGACAGGAATTTGAAACTTTTATGGAAGTGATTAGCCCGTGGGAGCGCGAATATCTCTTGCTTAATGTTTGAGGTTTATCACGATGATTGATTATAATCCGATTTCTCCAGGAATTTCTTGGTATGAGGACACTTTAGAAGAACGCCCCTCTTATCCGTTTTTAAATGAAAATATACAGTGTGATGTGATTATTATTGGAGGTGGATTTACCGGACTTTCGGCTGCTTACCATTTAGCGAAGTCTGGAGTGCATGTTGTTTTGTGTGAAGCTTCGCGTTTTGGTGATGGTGCTTCAGGGCGCAATGGTGGGCAATTAGGAACGGGGCAACGGCAATGGGTAGAAACACTAGAGAAAAAATATGGTTTTGAGCGAAGCAAGGCTTTGTTTGATTTAGCTGAAGAAGCCAAAAGAGATATCTTATCTTGGTGTGCAATGCCCAATTGTCAATGCGATTTTATGCGAGGACAGCTTTCTGTTACCCATAAAAAACGTGAACGAGCATCTTATCAACGGCATATAGAAACGATGCAGCGTTATGGTTATTACGGTCTTACTTTTATGGATAGGGATGAAACAGTAAAACGGCTTGGTTCCTCTTTTTATCATGGTGGTATTTATGATGCCGATACGGGTCATATTAATCCCTTAAAGCTTATTGTTGGGTTAGCAAAAAATGCGAAAAATGTTGGTGCTAAGCTTTATGAGAAAACCCAAGCAACAGGAGTGGAACGCAATGGTAACCATTGGAGGGTGATAACAAAACGGGGAAATATAAGAGCGGAGCATGTTTTACTTGCGACCAATGCGTATAAACTTGGACTTCAAGGATTTGTTGAGAAAAAGATTTTTTCTCTTCGCTCTTATATTGGAGCAACAAAACCGTTAGAGAAAGACAGCCCGATTCTTCAAGGGGGCGAATCGGTTGATGATTCTCGTTTTATGGTTCGCTATTTTCGCAAAAGCGTGGATAATCACTTATTATTTGGTGGAGTAGAAAGCTACGATAATCAATATCCTGCAAATTTAGAAAAACGTATAAAACGCCAGATTACTGAAATTTATCCTCAGCTACACTCTGTTAATCTAACCCATCATTGGGGTGCAACGGTCGCCATCACGGTTGAACGAATGCCTTATGTTCGACAACTTTTCTCAAGAATTACTTATTGTGGTGGTTATTCAGGTCATGGTGTTATACTTGCTCCTTTTATAGGGAAATTGTATGCTGAGTGGCTGACTGGAAAACGTGAGCGTTTTGCCTCTTTTCAAGACTTAAAGATTTCGTCTTTTCCAGGTGGGAAAATTTTGCGTTATCCGTTGGTATTTTTTGCAATGCATTGGTTTTCCTTATTAGATCATTTTTAATGAAATACCCTTTACAATGAAGAAAATTAATGGCTTGTTTAAGATCTATCTGCTTTAATGGTGGGAGCCTCTCTAAATTGTTTCAGCTTTTATAATTGAATGGGAAAATAGACAAATTCATGGTGAGTAAAATTATTCCAGTCTCTCCCTTTGATTGTATTGTTTTTGGTGGTAATGGCGATTTAGCATCACGCAAACTCATCCCTGCTCTTTATCATTGTCAGTGTGTTGGGCAATTCAGTGAGCCAACGCGCATTATTGGGATTGCACGTTCTCCATGGAGCAATGAAGAGTACCAGAATTTTGTTCGCACTTCTTTAGAAAAACATGTTCATCAAAAAGATCTCAATCAAATTGAACTTACCCGTTTTTTTGCGCGCTTAAGTTATGTTTCTATTGATGTTACCTCAAACCAAGGATGGCGAGATCTGGCTTTATTACTGTCAAAAGGTTCAGCGGATATTCGGGCTTTTTATTTAGCCGTTGGATCGTCACTTTTTCGTGATATTGTGGTGCGATTAGGGCAAAAAAGTTTGGTGACACAGCAAACACGGATTATCATTGAAAAACCTATTGGCAGTGATGAAAAAACAGCAATTGAACTCAATGATATATTCGCAAAAGTATTTCATGAAGATCAAATTTTTCGTATTGATCATTATCTTGGCAAGGAAACTGTTCAGAATTTGATGGCATTGCGATTTGTTAATACACTTTATGAACCGTTATGGAATTCCAATTATGTCGATCATGTTCAGATCACGGTTGCTGAATCTTTAGGGTTAGAGGGGCGTGCGGAATATTATGAAAGTGCAGGTGCATTACGTGACATGGTGCAAAACCATATGCTGCAATTGCTTTGTTTAGTGGCCATGGAAGTACCATTTACCAATAGAGCAAATGCTGTGCGTGATGAAAAACTGAAAGTTTTACATTCTTTAACACCTCTTGATGTTCATAATGTAGAGCACCATACTGTACGTGGGCAGTATCTTTCTGGTGTCTTGAAGGGTGATCCTGTGGGATCTTATCTTGACGATCTAGGGAAAAAAGCCAGCGAGAGCGAAACATTTGTAGCACTTAAAGTTAAAATTAATAATTGGCGTTGGGCAGATACACCTTTTTATTTACGAACCGGTAAGCGTATGTCTACGCGGATGTCTGAAATCGTTGTTATTTTCAAATCCATCCCCCATAATATTTTTAATGTAGATTCGGGTGAGATTTTTTCTAATCGGCTTGTTGTTCGTCTCCAGCCTGATGAAGGCGTAAAGCAATGGTTGATGATTAAGGATCCAGGTCCTGGTGGTATGCGGTTTTGTCATATTCCATTGGACATGAGTTTTGCGTCTGCATTTTCTCAGCGTAATCCTGATGCTTATGAGCGCTTATTGATGGATGTTATTCGTGGAGATCAAACACTCTTTATGCGTCGTGATGAAATTGAAGCTTCGTGGCGTTGGATTGACCCTATTCTTGAGGGGTGGAGGGTAAGAAAACAGCCTATTCATGGATATAGTGCTGGTTCATGGGGACCGTCTGCTTCGGCACTTTTGATGGAACGGGATGGACGGATATGGAATAATTTGGTTTAGAGCAATCACTATGCATGGAATAAATATTGACCGCTTAAATTTTGAAACACCAACGACCCTTGCTTTAGCGTTAGCTGATCATGTTGCAGCAGAATTGAGTGTAGCGGTTCTGGAACGTAAGCGCGCAATTTTAGCAGTTTCTGGTGGAAAAACACCAAAACTATTTTTTCATTATTTATCAAAAGCTGATATTGATTGGCAAAATATTATTATCACTTTGGTCGATGAACGTTTTGTCCCTGCTCATCATGAGCGTTCCAATGAACATATGGTACGGCATCATTTATTACAAAATTTTGCAGCTAAAGCGCATTTTGTAGGGCTTTATCATAAGGCCCGCACCGTTGAGCTTGCTGCTTTTTCGGCAGCTAGTCGTATCAATACTTTGCCTCAGCCCTTTGATGTTATTGTTTTAGGAATGGGGAATGATGGACATACGGCTTCTTTTTTTCCTGATTCGGATCGTCTAAAGCAAGCTCTTGATCTTCAAACACGAGCACTCGTTTTACCACTTCATGCAAAAAGTGCTATTGAGCCAAGACTCTCGCTCACTTTGCCAGTTATCATTCAATCTCGTTGCATTATTCTCCATTTTGAAGGTCTTCAGAAACGCAATTGTTTTGAAGCGGTTTGCCAAGATGGATATGAAATGGAAATGCCTGTTCGCGCGGTTTTACGCAATGCCCATCATCTTGTTCAGGTTTATTGGTCTCCCGATGAAAATGAAATAAGCGAAGTGAATAGATGAAACAGATGTAGATGATACGTGGTCTCTCTCACCCATGATGAGATCTGTAAGTAAAGAGGGGGAAAAACATGGCACTTTCCAAGACAATTGCTGAGGTTACACGAAGGATTTATGAACGTTCTCTACCAACGCGAGAAATTTATTTAGATTGTATTGCGAGTGCACAGACCAATCATCCTAAGCGAAGTTTTTTAGGCTGCGCCAATCAGGCGCATGGTTTTGCTGCTTGTGGTTCAATAGATAAAGAACGTTTGAAGCGTAATGTTGCTGGGAATATTGGTATTATTACCGCATATAATGATATACTTTCAGCACATCAACCTTTTGAGTCTTTTCCTCGCTTAATTAAAGAGGCTGCCCGCAGAGTGGGTGGTGTCGCACAAGTCGCAGGTGGTGTTCCCGCGATGTGTGACGGTGTAACACAAGGGAATGCGGGGATGGAACTTTCTCTTTTTTCACGAGATGTGATTGCAATGGCCACTGCTATAAGCTTATCACACAATATGTTTGATGCTGCACTGTATCTTGGGGTTTGTGATAAAATTATACCTGGTTTAATGATTGGTGCGCTAACATTTGGTCACTTACCAGGAATTTTTGTGTCTGCTGGTCCCATGACAAGTGGTCAAGGCAATAATGAAAAAGCGAGAATACGCCAGCTTTACGCGGAAAATAAGGTGGATCGTCAAACATTATTGGAATCAGAAGCACGTTCTTACCATGGACCAGGAACCTGTACATTTTACGGGACTGCTAATTCAAATCAGATGATATTGGAGATGATGGGGCTACAGATGCCAGGTAGCGCTTTCATTAATGCGAATACACCATTGCGTGATGCTTTAACAAAGGAAGCAACAAAGCGTGTACTTGAAATGACAGCTCTTGGCAATGATTACAGTCCACTTGGTATGATAGTAGATGAGCGCTCTTTCGTGAATGCTATTGTAGGTTTAAATGCAACGGGAGGATCTACCAATCATGCGATTCATTTAATTGCCATGGCTGCTGCTTGCGGTATTCGATTGACATGGCATGATATTGCAGAAATTTCGTCAGTTGTTCCTCTTTTAGCACGGATTTACCCCAATGGTTTAGCTGATATCAATCATTTTCACGCAGCTGGTGGTATGGGATTTGTCATTCGCGAGCTCATTGAAGCGGGTTTGGTGCATGAAGATATTTGCACAGTTTTTGGTACAGGTCTGAATTCTTATGCAATTGAAGTAAAGTTTTATGCCGATAGTCGTATAGTACGTGAGCCTGCTATGAATGAAAGTGCTAATCATAAAATATTAACAGGGTGGAGAAAGCCGTTTCAGCCTGAGGGCGGTATTCGTGTTTTGTCAGGAAATTTAGGGACAGCTATTATGAAAGTTTCATCTGTTAAATCTGAACATTGGCTTATTGAAGCTCCTGTTCTTGTCTTTAATGATCAAGAGGAATTGCAAAAGGCTTTTAAATCTGGGTCATTGAATGATAAAGATTTCATCGCTATTATACGTTATCAAGGACCAAAAGCCAATGGTATGCCAGAGCTTCATAAATTAACAACAATTTTAAGTGTTTTACAAGATCAAGGGCAAAAGGTAGCACTAGTAACGGACGGTCGTATGTCAGGTGCATCAGGAAAAATTCCTGCTGCAATTCATGTCACACCAGAAGCTTTGGATAATGGTCCTCTTGCACGTTTGCAAGATGGTGATATTGTTTGTCTCGATGCGCATGTGGGGAAGCTAACTCTTTTGGAAGATTTATCAAAATTTAACGCGCGCGCAATTGTAGCTCCTGATCTTTCAAAGAATAAATACGGTTTTGGGCGTGAGCTTTTTCATGTTTTTCGTCAGTCTGTTAATCGTGCGGATCAAGGGGCCTCTGTTCTTATGACATGAATAAAGTACGAAAAAAATGACAGCGATATGCATACAATCAATATTTAAAATTTTGGTACGGGCAAATTGTGTGCTCGAGCAGCTGCTTTAAGCGTATTAACCATCAGCATAGCGATTGTCATAGGTCCAACCCCTCCTGGAACTGGGGTAATTGCGGCTGCTTTTTCTTTTATTTCTTCAAAATCGACATCACCAACAAGACGCGTTTTCCCTACACCTTTTTCTGGAGCTGTAATGCGGTTAATGCCGACATCAATTACAACAGCACCTTTTTTAATCCAGTCTTTTTTAATCATTTGTGGGCGCCCTATAGCTGCTACTAAAATATCAGCGCTACGACACACATCATCAAGGTCACGGGTACGGCTGTGGGCTATTGTTACAGTGGCATTGGCTGCTGTTAAAAGGGCAGCCATAGGTTTTCCGACAATGTTAGAACGACCAACGACAACAGCATCAAGACCAGATAAGTCTTGTCCACATTGTTTTTCAATCATCATCATGGCGCCAGCTGGTGTGCAGGGGATGATAGCATCCTCAAGAGCATTGGCTGCCAATTTTCCTATATTGATATAATGAAAACCATCAACGTCTTTTTGGAAAGCAACAGCTTGTGTTATGCGGTCCGTATTGATGTGTGAGGGCAAAGGAAGTTGCACCAAAATGCCATGAATTTTAGGGTCAGAATTTAATGTTGCAATCAGTTGGAGGAGTTCTTGTTCTTGCGTTTCTTTGGAAAGCATATGTTTGGTTGAAAAAAAACCACACTCTTCGGCTTTTTTGCTTTTTGATGTGACATATACTTGACTTGCAGGGTCGTCTCCGACAATGATAACGGCAATACCAGGTTGTACATTACAGTGATTACGGAGTTTTGTTGTTTCAGCCTTAACTTTTACAATAATCTCTTCAGCGAGCTTTTTTCCGTCAATAATATGATTCATGAGAGAGATCCTTTCGATAGGGCTGTTTATTTTTGTGTAAAGCATTTGCTGACAATACAATAGAGTTTTATGCAATATTCATATAAGAGCTATAAGAATGGTTCGATAGTTTTATATAGATTCTATAGTTTTTAGAAGATCTTAAAATAATTACTTTGTAAAAAAGCAGCAACATTGCTGTTTGAATAAACTTTGGATAAGAACAAGAATAATGAAGTTACTAAATGAGATAGAGCAAAGTTTAAGATTATAAGAATTTTTTTACAATCATTTAGGTTATTTTTTAATTTGTTACTGGGGTAAAATTGTAGAGGAATATTGTGCGCGCCAGAATAATAAAATTTTTGAGCGGGATTTTTATTACAATTACTTTTGTATTTGGAGTTGGTATTCTCATTTTACCTTATCTTGTGTCTACAGATATGATTCGTATTCGTTTAGCACAAGAGTTAAGTGCATGGACAGGCTATAATGTGCAATTGCGTGATCCACCGCGGTTGAATCTTTTTCCCTATCCTAAAGCATATCTTTCCGGTGTTACTTTAACAGCAAAAATGAATCATGTTGTACCGTTGATGGAAGCTGAATCCATAGAAGTTGATCTTTCTTTGATAGATCTGCTGCGAGGGCATATTTCTTTTTCGGAAACGCGCATTGTACACCCTCAGTTTGTTATGGAAAAACCTATTACAACAGTCGCGGATTTTTTTGAGAGATTTTCACGATCACAAGGTGCATTAGGATTGGCAATACGCAATGCGCGTGAAATATTGAAGCATAATCCGGATCATCCAGATATAGATCGTCTTTTAAACCAGCCTTTTGGGCGGATTTCTATTGAGAATGGTGTGCTCGTATATCATGATAGTATCTCTAATATAGCAGAAAAAATAACAGGATTAAATGCGACTTTAGATTGGCCAGAATTGACCAAAGAAGCGCGGTTTCGTGCAGATGCTCGTTGGCGTGGAGAATTGACAAAGTTATCCATTGATGCCGATCAAGCGTTGCTGCTTTTAGCAGGAGGGAAAAGTCAAGTTAAGGCAAGTCTCAATTCTGTGCGTGGTGGTACAACCTTTATAGGACAGGCACGATTGTCTGAATATTATATTTTTGACGGGAAAATACTAATGCGTTCTCCGGGGTGGAGTCAGACGTTATCTTGGATTGGGGGCAATCAGTTTTGGGGATATAAGTTAAGAGCGCCTATCATATGGGAATCTGATTTTTTAGCACAACCAAGGCACATCCAAATGGATAATGTTACATTTACCATAGGAACAGCAAATGCGCGTGGAGCTTTAGAAGTTGAGTTTCAGGACTATGTACCAATTATAATGGGATCTTTAGCATTTGATAACCTCGATTTTAACCTCTTGGGATCAGCATTTTTGCCCATTAACAAGAAGAATCTGCTCCTTAATAGGGAAATTTTTGATCATATTGGGGTGGATATACGGCTTTCTGCACCGCAAGCAAAAATAGGCAATATTGTGCTTACGAATTTGGCTGCTACGATACAAATAAGAAATGGGCATGGTATGTTTGATCTTGGTCATGCGAATATTTTTGGTGGATTACTGCAAAGCAATATTGAAATTGCACCAGCTGATGAAAAAATGCGACTTGAAGGACGTGCGACAGGAACTTCCATTGATATGCAGACTGTTTCAGAGGTTTTAGGGATTGTCCCATTTGCACAGAGCAAAACGAATTTTACCGTAATGGTACGAACGCTCGCTCGTTCTTGGTCAGAAATTTTTGCGAAAATGCAAGGTGAATTAGCACTGAGTATGTTTTCCGGTCGACTATTAGGATATGATTTAAATGATTTACAAACAAAGCTTTCAAAAAATGAACAATTTCTTTTAATAAATCAGGATACCCTTTCAACAGCTTTTGATCTTTGGAATATTCAAACCATCTTTTCAGATGGTACGATAAAGATAACAGAATCATTGCTGCGTACAGCAGATTGGAGTTTATCCATTTGGGGAAGGATTGTATCTACTGTCATGCAAAATCAGCAAAATGCGTTTACATTACAGGCACAATTGCGAAAAAGTCATAGTTCAGCAACCCTCTGTAGAGATGTTGAGTGCCTTGCTAACAGCCTTGCACAGCCTTTTACATTCTCTCTTAGCTCTCGGGGACAAAAACATGGCAGTTTCTGGGTTGTAAAAGATATCGATGCAGATTAATTGCTATTCTTTATCATTGCTAGTAGCAAGAATTTTAGAGAATTTCTAGAAAATAGAGTGTTGTCGTAAAATTTTTTAGGATAAGCTAACCTGCGTTTATTGAAGCTTTAGAAGAAATACCATAACCATCTTTGCTGATTGTATGATCCTCATCCGCTCCAACAGAGCCAATGCCTATAGTAATGAGAATAAAGGCTAAAAGAGTGGTAATAGTAATAATTGCGGCTTTTTTAGCAGTCATATTTCCCCTCCAATCATACTTCAATGATTGAATGTAATGATAAACAGTGTGTTTTTATAAAGTTGTAAACAGAATCATTTAGAGTCTAATTTGTTCCATGCCTATCTCATAAAGCTAAAAAATTCTATAGTTCTTTATATGTTATAGCTCTATAGATATAACTTTTTCTTTTTGTTATATGTTCTTCTCCGTTTTTTCGATAATCATAATGAGTTTTGGTACGATTTTTTATGCGCATAAATTATAAACTTAAAAGATTGTTTATCCGACAACCACTTGCTTTGAATGAAGAAATAAAGATAGAGGGGGAGCAAGCTTCTTATCTTGTCCGTGTTTTGCGGATGCAAGAAGGAGCGGAAATTTTACTTTTTAATGGACAGGATGGCGAATGGCTTGCTAAACTCATTACCGTTAAGAAAAAATTTGTTGTCGCTCAGCTTATCCATCAAGAAAGATTGCAAACGACGCATTCAAATCTCATTTATTGTTTTGCTCCAATTAAAAATGCGCGTTTGGATTATATGGTGCAGAAAGCTGTTGAGATGGGGGTGTCGACTTTGCAGCCTGTTATAACGCATCATACACAGGTTACGCGTATCAATATGGCGCGTATGGAGGCTAATGTTATTGAAGCTTCTGAACAATGTGGCATTTTATCGTTGCCTGAATGTGCAACTGCTGTCTCGTTAGCAGAACTTTTAGAAAATTGGGATAGAGTACGCCCTTTATTCTTTTGTGATGAAGCGTGCAAATCGCATAATCCATTACATCTTCTACAAAGGCATGACATGACGACATCTGGTGTTCTCATTGGACCAGAAGGTGGGTTTAGTGAAAAAGAGCGAAACTTTTTAAAAAAGCACCCTTTTGTAATTCCGATATCTTTAGGACCGCGTATTTTACGTGCTGACACTGCTGCTGTTGCTGCTTTGGCTCTTCTTAATGTTACGGTGGGAGATTGGTCAATTCATTAAGAAGCGTGTAAGAATTATTCTAAACGATTCATTTAAATGATGTCACTGATGATAGGATGTAATAAGTTATGGCGCTTGATGTAAATGATGAGAGTGAAATTGATAACTTAGATTCCTTGGTGAGCTATTTCCAAGGGGGGTGTAAAGAAGAGCATGATTGGCGTATCGGTACAGAACATGAAAAATTTCCGTTCTACATAGATGGTTTTCGCCCCGTCCCCTATGAAGGATCAAGAGGGATTCGTGCACTTTTAGAGGGAATGCAAGAAGCTTTAGGATGGCGATCTATTTTAGATGAAGGGAATATTATTGGGCTTATAGGATCAGTTGATCAAGGTGCCATTTCTTTAGAACCTGGAGGGCAATTTGAATTATCTGGTGCACCACTAAAAACAATTGGTCACACTTATTATGAGCTCATGGAGCATTTAACTCTTCTTAAGAAAATTTCAGAACCATTGGGGATTGGTTTTCTCGGAATGGGTGCTAGTCCAAAGTGGACCTTAGCGCAAACTCCGCGAATGCCTAAATCACGCTATCAGATTATGGCTAATTATATGCCAAAAGTGGGGCACAGTGGTCTTGATATGATGTATCGCACATCAACAGTTCAGGTTAATCTGGATTTTTCATCTGAAACTGATATGCGGCGAAAAATGCAAGTTTCTATGAAATTACAGTCTATTGCGACAGCATTATTTGCCAGTTCACCTTTTACAGAGGGGAAACCGAATGGCTTTTTATCTTGGCGCTCTGAAATTTGGTGCGATACTGATAATCAGAGATCTGGAGTCCTTCCCTTTGTATTTTCTGAGAGTTTTGGTTTTGCTGATTACGTTGAATGGGCACTTGATGTACCCATGTATTTCATTGTGCGCGATAGTCATTATTATGATTGTACACATATAACGTTTCGTCAATTTATAAATGGGGCATTAAGAGGGCAGGTTGCAAATTCAATACCCAATATGGGAGATTGGATTAATCATTTATCGACTTTATTTCCTGAAGTCCGTTTAAAAAGATTTTTAGAAATGAGAGGAGCTGATTGTGGCTCTTGGAAGCGTATCTGTGCATTGTCGGCTTTTTGGGTTGGACTTCTTTACGATAGTGAAGCGCTTAATGAAGCAGAGGCTTTGACAAAAGATTGGTGTTTTGAAGAAGTTTTGGAGATGCGTGGACGTGTTCCTAAAGAAGGATTAAGAACACCTTTTCGTCAGACCACCATTTTAGAAATAGCCCGTCAAGCTGTTGCTATTTCACGCAAGGGCTTAAAAAATCGCCGACAGTATGATGCTGATGGTTTGGATGAGACGATTTTTCTGGTTCCTCTAGAAGAAGTGATTGCAATGGGACAGACAGATGCGGATAGGTTTTTATCTTTTTATCATTCACTGTGGAGTGGTACTGTAGAACCTCTATTTTTAGAATGTGCTTATTAAATTTAAAAGCAAAAACTGCTCTGCACTTTTACAGAGTGGCGTATCATTATTATGACTCATTTGTGGTTTCTCTTTAGAGAGACATTTCATTTGGCTTTAAAGCCTATTTTTCAGCTTTATCAAAGGTATAATGTTAAAAGTAATTGAGCATTCTCATTTAACTTAATGGAAATAATAGATCAGCACCATTATAATATTTCCTCAATCAAAATTGTATCTCTGCTCTTAATATTAATATGATTCATAAAGAGGCATGAGCTATTTCTTAAATGTCTTTATCAATAAAGCGAGTTTCATTTGTAAAGTATAAGAAAACAATTTTTTAAATATAAATTAAGAAAATTTAAATTTTATTTAGAGATATATTTTAATTTATAGATAAATAAATTTTTTATAAATAAAATGTGTTATTCTAAGAAAGTATTTTTGAATAAGATTTCAAATTTAAATATTGTTTTGTTACTTAATTATTTCTCTTTTTATCTTAATATATTATTTATTCTATACAGAGAGTAGCTTATGTTATTAAAAATAAACCTATAAGCACTCAATTATTATGCGAATAAGACAAAAAACTTTTATTATGAGATAAAAGCATATATTGCTCTATTTTTACTTTTTAAAGTGGTAATATCTCGTTGAGGCTTTTATTCCTCTCTTTACGACATAATAAAAGACATCTATATAGCAAGAGCGCAAATTATAACAGCGTTTTTTAACGATTCAGAGGATTGGGTGTTATTTTTTCTCGTATCCATAAGTTGCTTTTCTCGGCTAATACCAGTTGGAGAATTGAGAGTTTTTTGTGTACTCAAACATTGAATCATGAAAGTTTGTTGTAAATTTTACTAAAAGAAAATTTCTTTTAAATTATTCCAATCATTAATTGCATAAAGTTTGGAAAGCTTTAATTTCCTAAATTGCTTATTATTATATTCTCTCAGTATAAGGAGCTCGATTTTTCTCTTGCATATCCTTAATATATCCTTTAGCGACACGGTACTCTAAATCATTATCGTTTTTATTTTAATATAGCTATAAAGCTTATTCTATCTGATTTAGACTATATATCTTAGTACATCTCAATAATACAAATATAGAAGACAAACAATAAATTAGGCATAAAGAAATTGAGTTCTTGTTATAATAAACAAGTAGATGTGGAAGACAACTGCTGGAGTGCCAAATATTGCTTAACTAATTTATACAGATAATATGTGCTGTTTTTTGATAATTTATTCCAATTTATATTAAATAATACGCGCGATATTTAGAATAAAACATTTGACTTATAACGATAATTTATTGTTTTGATATTAAATGAGAGTCTCAAATATTATAAATTTTTCTTATTTCAAATCCCCTTATAGTGAAACAATTAAAAACAGTTCCTTGTATGCCGCAAGCGAGATTTGTAGAGAAAAACTATTGAAAAAAATGCCTCTAATAAGCCGTTTCAATACAAGGACTCTCGAAAAATAGTGAGCTGGTAAATAATTATAAGGGCGCTAGCTTACCCCTTTATAGCTTTTAAAGAGCTTAGTGTTCAATGGTTTTATGTTATACTATTTAGAGGATACGCCGTGCGGTGGACTTGGGAGCATTGAAAGGCATTTCTTTAAAACCAGCGTATCAATGTGCAGTACAATAATATGGTGTGCTTTGTGAGGAGTAAAACTCTATTAAAGAATGCTATACGTAAAAGATAATATGTATCTATCTGTTCTTGAATATGACATTATAAGTTCCAAAATCATTATATTTATATTTTTGTTATTTAAAAGGAATATTTATCACAGCAGAGAATGTACAACAGGTGTTTCAAATAACAAAAAAGAGGGTTTTACCGAGAGCTGAGAAAGAATATGTCAAGGTTCTTTTCGATAATATGATCCGTATTTTAAAAGAAATGATGCGAAAAACAATGCAAAATATTGATTATAAAATTAGCAAGGATAATTTGGGGGTATATGAAGAAAAACAAGCTATAGAATTATCCGGAAATTTACAGAGCATTATAAAAGGTTTTGTTGCTTTAAAAAGCAGGAGAAAATGCTCATGCTATTTATACAATAAGGTATATTGAAATTGTTTTTTGAGTTTTGAGATATAATGTGCACTGTTTATATTTTATCCATAAACTTTGATAGATTAAGGGGGGAGTGCTTTTATTTAATTTTTTTATCTTCTTTAAACAGCTATTAATAGATAAAAATTCCTCTTTTAACCTATAAATTAAAAAAATAATGATTTTGTAAAAGCTTTGTAAGCTTTATATTCCATTTTCGAATATTAGGCATTGATTTTAGATTGTGCATATTATTCAATCTCAAGCATAACAATAGTGGGCATAAACAATGACATTTAATTTTTTTATCAATTTATTTCTATTTGTTATTTTCTTATTATGGCTTGCCCAAAGTAAGAGGATGAAATGGAGTCTCTCACTACGTGTTATGCTAGGGCTTATCCTTGGTTTAATTTTTGGAAGTATTTTGCAGGTTATTTATGGCGAAGGTGAAACCACTTTGTTGAAATCGGTTGAATGGTTTAACATTGTTGGTAATGGCTATATCCTGTTACTACAAATGATTGTGATGCCATTGGTTTTTATCTCTATCGTTTCAGCAGTTGCTCATTTGCATTCTGTTTATGCTGTTGGAAAAATGAGTATAATGACAATTTCAATATTGCTCTTTACCACTGCTCTTTCAGCGTTGGTTGGAGTCTTAGTTGTTAATGTCTTTGGATTAACAACGAGTGGTTTGATCCATGAAGGACAAAATGTTTCTGCTGTTCTTGGGGATCGTATTTCTCAACTTGGAGATATGAATATTCCGAAGATGATTTTATCTTTGATTCCTAAAAACCCCTTTGCTGAATTGAGTGGAGCTAAACGTACATCAATTATCAGTATTGTTATTTTTGCATCATTTTTAGGGACTGCAGCTCTTTTTTTAAAGAAAGATGATCCAGAAAAAGGGGAAAAAGCACTTTTATTTATTCAAGTAGCACAAGCTTGGATTATGCGGTTAGTCCGTATTGTGATTGCTTTGACGCCTTATGGTATTTTTGCACTGATGACTAAAGTAGGAGCATCTTCACACGTTGCCGATATTTTAAATTTATTGGTTTTTATTATCGCTTCCTATGTTGGTATTATACTTATGTTTGCAATTCATGGTGTATTGCTTGGCATATCAGGAATTAATCCCTTCCGGTTTTTCAAAAAAGTTTTGCCAGTTTTGACATTTGCTTTTAGCAGTCGTTCTAGTGCTGCAAGTATTCCTTTGAATATTGAGGCGCAAACGCAATGGATTGGCGTACCACAATCAATAGCCAGTTTTGCAGCTTCTTTTGGAGCAACAATTGGACAGAATGGTTGTGCAGGTCTTTATCCAGCAATGCTTGCAGCCATGATAGCGCCCTCTATGGGGCTTAATCCTCTTGATCCTATGTGGATTGCTACTCTTGTTGGTGTTGTAACGTTGAGTTCTATTGGTGTTGCTGGTGTTGGTGGTGGTGCTATTTTTGCTGCATTAATAGTATTGCCCATTATGGGGCTTCCTGTTTCCTTGGTTGCTGTACTTATGTCTATTGAACCTCTCATTGATATGGGGCGTACAGCTCTCAATGTAAGTGATTCAATGTTGGCTGGAACGATAACCAGTCAGATGTTAAGGACAACGGATAGAAGCATCTTTGAAAAATAATTTCCATGTTAAATCTACAGTTTTTTAGGGTGTTTTACAAAAACATTTGTAAGAGATATTTGTGCTGATCCTGGTTTTATAGGTTTTTGCTGATTTGGGTGAGGGGCCCAACCAGACAGCCAAATAAAAGAAAAATGTGCGCGAATGCGACCATCAGGATCGCTAAATTGTTGTGCATAAATTTCAGCTGCACGGAGAAAAAAGCGTTTGGATACAGGACGCCGTGAGCGATTGATGAGCGCATTTTGCATTCCCATAGCTTTAAGATCATTTATGAGATCAAACATTGTATTGTAGCGTATGGTAACATCTTCAATATCTGCGACAGGCAGAGCAAAACCAACACGCTGCAAAAGAGCACCAACCTCACGAATATCGGCAAAAGGATAGATCCTAGGGCTTGCTCCATCATAGATTTCCATTTCAGCTTGAAGGAGGCATTCACGTAATTCTCTAAGTGTACCAGCCCCCGCCATAACAGCCAGAAATAAGCCATCTGGTTTTAGGATATTTTTTATCTGACTAAGAACGCCAGGGGTATCATTGGTCAATTGTAATGAAAGAAGTGACACGATAAGGTCACAATAATTGGGGGGAAAATCAAGAAATTCTCGAGAACGTAAATGAAATTTTTTGTCATGGCTTTGATAAAGCATATCGGTCTCGATACGTTCTATGCAATGGACTTTTCCAGTTCTCAGAAGAGCTTGCGCAGCAAGATCTGTATGGCTGTGTAAATCGAGCGCTAATGTAAAGAGACGATCAACAGTACTGAGGCGCCTAAAGAGATCTTCAGCCATATGGGACAGTAAAAAGTCATGTCCTTCTTTTGCTTTTTGGAAAGCACGTTTGCGGAATTGTTCAATGCGGTCGTGATCAAAAATGAAAGGATGTGACATATTGTTAAAGTCTTTCAATTTGTAATGCGTATATTTTGAGAAGGTTCATTTTTGCGCAAGCTCTGTCAAGCTTATGATGTGAAAGAAAAACAAATTTATAAGAAGTAAGAGTTTTTAAAGGAATTAAAGTTAAAAAATGTAAAAGGATTTTTTGTATAGGGAAGCTATAAAAGCCTAAATTAACGATGTTATACTTTCAGGAAGTGGCGTTAAATGGCGGGAGTATATTAAGTAAGTTCTTTGAGCGCTTGCTCACAGTTTTGTATCCACCAATTTGTCCTGGATGTAAGCAAAGAGTTTCTTCTTGTGGTACGATTTGTCCTGAATGTTGGAGAGGACTCCAATTTATTACAAAACCCTATTGTCCTGTTATGGGAATTCCTTTTGTTTGTGATATGGGAGATGGTTTTCTCAGTGGTGAAGCTCTTAAACACTCTTATCCTTTTTCGCGTGTTCGCTCAGCTATTGTTCACAAAGGCGTGGCGCAAGCTTTAGTAACGCGATTGAAATATGGAGATCACATAGAACTGGCATCTTTTATGGCGAATTGGATGGTATCTGCTGGGCGCGAGATTATAGATGATTGTGATGTTATTATTTCCATTCCTTTGCATTTTCGTCGTTTTTTGAAGAGACGCTATAATCAATCTGCTGAGCTTGCTCGTTATATTGCAGGAGCGCAGAAAAAAAATTTTAAGCCTGGCTGGCTTGTGCGTTGTCGACATACCCGTCCGCAGGTGAATTTATCTGCTAGGGAACGAAAACTAAATGTGTTGAATGCCTTTGAGGTACCTGATAAAGTGAAAAAATATTTAAGGGGGCGTTCTATTTTGCTCATTGATGATGTTTTCACAACAGGTGCAACAGTTACAGCAGCTGCTGCAACATTAAAACGTGCAGGTGCGCGTCAAGTTGATGTGTTGACATTTTCGCGTGTACTAAACGAGGCTTCTATTTTTCCTAATTTTTAAGAGAAGCTTTAAGCCAAAACGAATTTGAAAAGATTGGAGAATAACATTATGAAAGAGATCGTACTTTATACACGTCCTCATTGTCCTTACTGCACGAGAGCAAGAGATTTACTTGATAAAAAAAGGGTAAAATATACAGATATTGATGCGTCTACTTCTCTCCGCCAAGAAATGGTGCAGCGCGCCAATGGGCGTAATACATTTCCACAAATTTTTATAGGTGATTATCATGTAGGCGGTTGTGATGATCTGTATACTTTAGAAGAAGAGGGGGAGCTCAATTCTTTGTTGCAAGACGTAGAGAAATTGTAGATGTATGCTTACCGATTATTTTTTGCCAGAAACATATAGTTAACAGCCATATCTTTTGAACGATTCCAGCTGTCATTTAATGGATTATAAGTAATACCAAGCTCATCAACAACAGTAAGAGTATTTTGGAATAGAAAATTTTTAAGTTCGTGAGGTTTTAAGAATTTTTTATAGTCATGTGTTCCTTTGGGAAGCCAACGTAGGATGTATTCAGCACCTATAATAGCCAGTCCCCATGACTTCCATGTGCGGTTGAGTGTCGAGACAAACATCAACCCTTGTGGTTTGAGCATTTTTGCTGTGGCTGCTATGAAGAGATTAACATCAGCCACATGTTCAACAACTTCCATATTGAGGATGATATCAAATTGTTCTCCGTCATTGGCAAGTGCTTCTGCAGTGGTGATACGATAATCAATTGAAAGACCATTTTGGGCTGCATGTTTTTTTGCGACTTCAATATTTGTATGCGCAGCATCAGCTCCCACAACCATAGCACCAAGACGTGCCATTGGTTCGCATAACAAGCCACCACCACAACCAATATCAAGAATTCTCAAATTTTTGAAGGGTGTAAGTGAAACAGGATCACGCTTAAATTCTAAACAGATTTTTTCTCTAATGTAAGCAAGACGTGTTGGATTGAATTGATGAAGAGGGCGAAATTTTCCTTGTGGATTCCACCATTCCGTAGCGATACGTGAAAAATGATCAATTTCATCTTGGTCAATAGTCGTACGCTTTTCATTTAGCATGTCACGCTCCTTTTACTTTTTTATGATTAAGTCAGATGGATTTTATTTTAAAGTCAAGAGAAAATAATATAAACATAACGAAACTTGCACAAATGATAGATATTCGGTATGTGAAAGGATAGTTTGCTGATACGGTAGTAAGTCTCTATTCTCACTGTCGTTTGAGAGAAGAAATGTAAAGGTAAGAGTGTGAGCGATGGCACGCATTGTCATGAAATTTGGCGGAACATCTGTAGCAAACATTGAACGTATTCATAATGTTGCACGGCATGTTAAAAGGGAGGTGGATGCAGGCAATGAGGTTGCGGTTGTGGTATCCGCAATGGCTGGAAAAACCAATGAGCTTGTTCAGTGGACTTGTGAGGCTTCGCCAATATATAAAGATACTTACGAATATGATGTCGTTGTTTCTTCTGGGGAACAGGTAACAGCGGGTTTATTGGCTCTTACACTCCAAGAAATGGGCGTGAATGCTCGTTCATGGCTTGGTTGGCAAATTCCTATTCGCACCGACAGTGCGCATAGTCGTGCACGTATTACAGATATTGATGGATCTTTTTTGATACAGTGTTTTCAGGAAGGTCAGGTTGCCGTTATTGCTGGTTTTCAAGGGTTATCTCCAGATAATCGGATTTCTACTTTAGGGCGTGGGGGATCAGACACCAGTGCTGTTGCTATAGCGGCAGCTATACAGGCTAACCGCTGCGATATTTATACAGATGTGGATGGTGTTTATACAACGGATCCACGTATAGAGCCTAAGGCACGCCGTTTATCAAAAGTTGCTTTTGAAGAAATGCTGGAAATGGCTTCTCTTGGTGCAAAAGTTTTACAGGTTCGTTCTGTTGAATTGGCAATGGTTCATAAAGTCCGTACTTTTGTGCGTTCGAGTTTTGAGAATCCTGATCTATTAGATGCGAGGGATGCAATGAATTCTTCTGGAACACTTATTTGCGATGAGGATGAAATCGTGGAACAACAAAATGTTACTGGTATTGCTTTTG
The DNA here is from genome assembly GCF_028618465.1 of Bartonella sp. MM73XJBT. NCBI lineage: Bacteria > Pseudomonadati > Pseudomonadota > Alphaproteobacteria > Hyphomicrobiales > Bartonellaceae > Bartonella > Bartonella sp. MM73XJBT. Next base: position 24,876 of record NZ_JAQISY010000007.1, read on the forward strand.
CTAAGGATGAAGCGCAAATTTCTTTGCGTCGGCTTGCAGATCGTCCAGGGATCTCTGCAGCAATTTTTGGTCCCTTGGCGGAAGAGCAAATTAATGTCGATATGATTGTGCAAAATATTTCTGAAGATGGCTCGAAAACGGATATGACTTTTACTGTACCGTCAGCAGATGTAGATAAGGCTGTTACTCTTCTTGAGAAAAATCGTAAAGAAATTGGGTTTGATGTTATCCAATTTGAGAGTGATCTTGCCAAGGTTTCTGTTATTGGTATTGGAATGCGCAGCCATGCAGGTGTTGCGGCTACGGCATTTAAGGCTTTGGCAGAAAAGGGTATTAATATTCAAGCAATCACGACCTCAGAGATTAAGATTTCTATTTTGATTGATAGCGCTTACACTGAACTTGCTGTGAGAACATTACATGCTGTTTATGGACTTGATAAGGGATAGACATTCTTTAGATCTAAAAAGATTTCTAAAAATATGGACTATGCATATATACAGAGTGTATAGGACAGTGGAGAATTTGCTGCATAAATGCCGAGAAGAAAAGAATAAGTATACCATCTTTTCAAAGAAACATGTTTAGAGAGGAAATTTTGTAAATGCTAAGATGCGTCCATGTTTTTGATTTCATAGGATTGTTTACACAGTTATACAAAATTGGTTTGCTGTACTATGTTTCATGGATATTTTCTATTTTCATAAAGCGATGATTAGAAAACTCTATCTGTATCTCGTAGATTTATTCTTTTCGTGAAAGATGAATAAAAATCTCAAATAAATGTTTGTGCAATAGTTACTCCTAAAGAAATATTCTCAATTGAGGAAATGTACCAAAACTCTCTTTTTCCCCTATCGTAATTGATTTATTTGCGCTTACAGGTCTTGGATATGGGGTATTTACAGTAAGCGCAGTAAAACATTTTCTTCTGATCTTTTTCTAGTCCTCAATAACGAAGATTCCCACCACTGCTAATCTATAAACAATCCAGCTCCTCTCGGTTGGTTTCACCTGCTGACCATTCGTATAATTCGCGTCGTAAGGTTTTAAGGAAAAGTCCTGCTTTGAATATCCACCACATCATCTAAAAACATTTAAAGTGTGTAGGGTCTTATATCACTACCCTAAATGACAATATTTTATAGCATAATAGGATAGCTCTCAATCAACCAAACGTCATGTATTCTGTTGTATACAACACATTGATTTATAAAGCTAATTTAGTGTTATTCATATTGAAGGAGAGTCCCGAGTATCGTAAGATTCTTTCGTTTCAAATCTGCTTATCGTGAATCAATCAAGTTCACTTGCTTGCACGTCAAAAGCGGGGCTGGAGTGTGAGTAAAAACTGTACAAGAAAGGAGTAAAAATGCCTCTTATGAATCGTCTTAAGTGCCAAGGGCTGTAGCAACATTGGGGGCTGGTAAATATAAAGATGATGCCGGCTTATTACTCCACAAGCGTAAAGATGGCGGTGCTCAATGGCTTTATTGTTGTACCATTCATGGGTGCCGTCGCGAAATGGGCTTGGTACCTTGAGAGATGTCTCTTTAAAACAAGCCCGTGAATTGGCAACTGAGTGGCATTCTGTTTTAACCACAGTTTGCGCAATGGGAGTATGTTGAGATACTTTTAAATATTATCTATTTTTCTGCAAATACTTGCAATGAGCAATTTGTTCTATGATGATTGCTTTATTGATTATCTCAATAGGCAAGGTCTCTTTGCATTTGTGAGTTAAGATTTAATCAGATGCAGGCATATTTCTCTATGTAGGTCAGACATTATTTAAATTCCATTTTTTTTATAAAGTTTATCAGAGAATAAGTTTGAAAGAAAATAAGCCTTTTTTACTGACTTATTGATGATGAGATAAAGCAGGTTAGAAAATTTTCCTCATTTTTCTCTACCATTAGAATAAATTTTAGCGCAATGAATAAGCTAAATTACCTTTTAAAAGCGAGCATAAAAAATACTGTTATTTGTTTTACTGAGAACTATGAAGAGCTTTTTTATTGCGCTTGATATAAATGAATCCATATCCAAGACCAGCCAGAGCTGATAAACCAGACCCACAAAGGACACCAATTTTTGCAGAATCAAGCAGGATAATATCCTTAAAAGCAAGCATTGAAACGAAAATAGACATTGTAAAGCCAATTCCTGCTAAAAAGCCAATGAGTAAAAGGCCTGTCCACGTCATCTGAGGAGGCAGGCGACATAATCCTGATTTCACTGCGAAATAACTAGCAGCAATAATACCACAAGGTTTACCCACAAACAGACCAATCACAACACCAAGCACAATGAACAACGATTCATGAGAAGAAAGATCAAAATTTGCAAAACTAACACCAGCATTTGCAAAGGCAAAAATTGGCATAACGCCGTAGGCAACCCATGGATGCAATGCTTTTTGAACACGTATTACTGGCGCGATCATATCGCGTTGTCCTTTACGCATTTTTTTCAATGCAGTTGAAATATGATGTAGATCTGTTTTGGTATTTTTTTCTTGAAGAACTTGCATTGCGTTGCTCAACATGGTGAGCGGTGCTACAAGAGTACGAGTAGGAAAAACAGGGGTCATCATGCCTAAAATCACGCCGGCAAGGGATGGATGAACACCTGTTGCCATTAACCCCCACCAGATGATTGCACCAGGCAGAATGTAAAGCCATGCTGATGCAAGGCCAATCCATTGAAAAAAGAAAACTAAAGCAATACCTGCTGCGGCAATAATAAGTCCACTAGGGTCAATATTTGTTGAGTAGAAGAAAGCAATAATGAGAACTGCAATGATATCATCAATAATTGCTAAAGATAAGAGGATAATATGAAGATTAGAAGGAATTCTTTTGCCAAGGAGAGCCAGAATGCCTAGCGCAAAGGCAATATCTGTTGCTGTTGGCACAGCCCAACCATTCGTATGTCCCCCATTAAAGTTGAAGCTAAAATAAATAATTGCTGGAAGACAAACTCCACCTATTGCTGCAACGATTGGTAGTACTGCTTGTTTAAAGTCGGCAAGAGCACCTTCATGAATTTCACGTCGAATTTCCATTCCTGCGACGAGAAAGAAAATAGTCATAAGGGCATCATTAACCCAGAAATGCAAATCCCATGAGAGGGAGAAATGGCCAAAGTTAAAGCCAAAAGGTGTATGCCAAAAAGATTCATAAAGAGACGCATATTGAGAATTGGCAAAAATGAGTGCAGCAGCAGCAGCTAATAAAAGGACAATACCGCTGAGAGCTTCAATATGGAGAAAACGCTCGATAGCGGAAAGTGCTTGGTTGGTAACACGAGAAGCACGATTGGGTAGGCGATTTGAAGATAAATCAGACATGAACAACTCCAACTATCAGCAATTTCACAAATATATATTTTGCACAAGCTACTCCGTATGATACTTTTTTTGTATCATACAAAAGAAAAAAGAGGAATAAAGCTTTTAAATTATAGACAACAACATCATGCTGAATGCTAAAACATGGCTTTTAAGGTAATGCTTCATTCTTTACGGAGAGATGTACTTTGTTCAAAACTGTGGACAAATCATTTTGTAAGGCAGATTCAAGATCATTTATTGTGAGTCCCTTGTTGTCTTTTGCTTTAATTTTGATAACCAAGGTTTGAGGATTTTCAGCAAACTCGCCAAAAGCCTTTGAAATCTTTTCCGCTTCGTCATGACTTTTTAGCAGTAGTTTTGGAGTTTGTGTCATCATCAGATAGAAGTTATCATAGAGTTCTTTTTTAAGATCATGTTTTGTGTCACTAAGATTTTGTGCAAGATAAGAAAAAAGCTTATCAATAAAACCAGCATCCGTATAGCTGATGTCAATATCGGTAAGACCAAGATTTTGAGAAGCAGCGATCATAAAATCTTTTTGGGCAGAAAAAAGTTTTTCATCAACATCAACAACCTTTGCGGTTATTTTTCCAGATCCAATATTTTTGATGTTGAAAGACATTGCATTAAGAGAAAGCATACGTTTTTTTTCATCATAAGAAATATCTAGTTTTCCTGAAAGATCAAAACGTTCAAGGTTTATTTTTTTGAGTAAATCTAAGTCTTTTTTTTCTATTTTTTTAGGTAAAACTGAAAAGTTATTAAGAGAAAGAAGAAGTTTTTTCGGTATAGGTTGCTTCCACAGGCTTGGTTTGAATTGGAATGATTCAAGCGTTGCTTTCAACTGTGGTATATCAATGGCGAGATTATTCACTTCTGCATCAGCTGAGGTAATAGCGAGCAGTGTATTGAGAAGGATACCATTTCGTGCTGTTTTTTCAGCGTCCTGATTATTTTCTTTTCTGGCGTTAAGATAAGCTTTAATCAATTTTTCAGGCGTTTGTTTAAGCGGCTTCATTTTTAGACCAGATGTTTTAAATTGTCCGAGCAAGAAAGAAGCATTTTTTTCTGTTTCTTGAAAAAGATCAACTCTTATATTATTCAAAGAAATGGTGCCAGTAATGGTTTTTCCTTGATTGAGAACGTTGTTTTCCCCCAGAATAATGGAATATGCGTAATTAATATCAATGTCATGGGCTTTTATTGCATCACTTTTAGCGACAAGAGACATCTGTTTAGCACCATTTACTGCTATCGTTGTTAAGTCCATGTTTTTAAAGCCAATAGAGCGAATATGACCATTTTTTAAATCAGAAAGCTGAAAATTCTTCATTTCAAATTTTTCAACATTTTGATGGGTATTGTTCACAGAAAGCTGTATATCCGGAGCAACGATTGAGGAAAGTTCAATCCGCATAATTGATTGCAAAAGGCGCGATGTGATTGTACTATCTTTTTCCTTTAGAAAGACACCATTGAGAGAAATTTGGGGAATTCTCACATGAATATCATGATACGTCAAATCAACATTATAGAATGTAAAAGCGCCAGGGATAAAAGAAATAGGAGGACGAGCAGAAAGAGCACCAATTTTAAGTGATGTGCCAGCAGGGGTCGGGAGTGTAACATTTGTTAAGTTGACTTTACCTATGATACTAACATCGGATGTTTCCGCTTTTATAGAACGGCGGGCTATTTCTTGTTTCACAAAATTATTAAGATAGGGTTTTGCCATATAAAAACCACCAACAATTATAATTGCTAGGACAGTAAAAAAACCAATAATACAAGTTAGCCAATATCTTAGATTACTGTGATACTCACTATTAAGATTAACCATCATTTCTTCTTTCGCTTTTATCATTGTATGTGAGAATATAGACAAGTTCCTTTAAGCGAGGACAAAGGTTCAGATAGAGTATGCACCGAACAGTTATCTCCCTCCACCCGCTTTGTACATGTAGAATCATTCTCATCTTTTTGGCAATATGCTTTCATCAGATGTCACCAAATTTCTTTAATTTCAATATTTTATAAAAAATCATTTCATAAGAAGAAAGTCTGTGTCGATTACGATTATGTTTGTCATTAAAATATTTAAAAGTTTTCTCATGTAAGCTTTTATCTTGCTGCTATTTATAGGGAAAGTTAAAAAATAAAACATATGTTATTATTTATTGAAATCTAATGGGGAAAGATGGGTATCATGACAGAAGATCAAATAATGGCGTTTACTATCATTGGATTCATGATGGTTGTTTTTATTTGGGATAGATTCCGTTATGATCTTGTTGCTATTTGTACCTTATTGATTGCTTGTACTGTTGGACTTGTCAGTCCGAAGGAGGCATTTAGCGGTTTCAGTAATGATATTGTTATGATCGTGGGAAGTGTATTTGTTGTCAGTACGGCTATATCGCGTTCTGGTATCATGGAATTTATTATCCAACGGATATGGCCAGATGTAAAATCAGTGCGCTTTCAGTTGGCTTTTTTGGTTATTTCCGTGGTGTTTTTGTCAATGTTTGTGAAAAACATTGGTGCTTTAGCTATCATGCTTCCGATTGCTTTTCAATTTGCTCGCCGTTCTCAGGTTTCGCCCTCTGTTTTTTTGATGCCTATGGCATTTGGTTCTTTGTTGGGCGGTCTTATGACACAGATAGGAACTTCTCCCAACGTTGTTATTTCAGCGATGCAAGAGCGTTTAACGGGGGCTCCTTTTACCATGTTTGATTTTACGCCGGTTGGTGCAGCTGTTGCTACTGCTGGAGTATTATACGTGGTGTTTTTTTCTTGGCGTTTACCTGTTCGTGTCCGTTCAGGTGTATCGTTTGATGATGCTATTGATATTCGTAACTATGTTTCAGAAGTACATATTCCAACAAATTCACCGATTGTAGGAAAAACCATTGTTGATTTGGTGAAGCCATCAGGTGGTGATGTTATGGTGCTTCAAATCATCAGAAACAAAGTGTCTATTTCACCACTACCAGATTTTGTTTTGTCTGAAAACGATATTGTTTTGCTGGAAGGTTCGCATACAGGATTAGATAGTGTAATGAATTCTGCTCGTTTAGAATTTTCTACGGATAGAACTCTTCCTACGGGTGATAAAGACAGTGACATCGATATTATTGAGGCCGTTGTTACACATAATTCGCCTCTTATTGGTATCAGTGCAAAAGAGTTTTCACTCTTTGATCGCTATAATGTCAATTTTCTTGCCTTAAGTCGTCAGCATGAAAGGATACGGGGAAGGCTTGGTGATATTGTTTTTCATCTTGGTGATGTAATTGTTTTGCAAGGGCAAGATATGATTATTCCAAATTTGTTACGGGAATTGAAATGTTTGCCCTTAGCCAAACGTAATATTGTGTTCGGTAATTTACGACATGGTTTCATCTCTTTGGCTATTTTATTTATAGCGATCATTTTTACGGCTTTTCATATTGTTCCTGTTGCCTTTGCTTTTTTTTCTGCTGCTGCAGCAATGGTTATTTTTCGCGTTTTACCAGCCCGTGATTTGTATCAAGCATTAGATGGCCAAATATTAGTTTTATTAGCAACTCTTATTCCAGTTAGTGAGGCGCTAGAGAAGACAGGATGTACAGATCTTATAGGACAATGGCTGAGTGAATTGGCGGTATTTTTACCACCATCTGGTGCTTTAGCACTGATGCTGGTTACAGCCATGTTAGTAACGCCATTTTTGAATAATGCAGCGACAGTCATGATGGTAGCACCAATTGCATCAAGTTTTGCCCATTCTCTTCATTATAAGCCGGAAGCTTTTCTTATGGCAGTTGCCATTGGTGCAGGGTGTGAGTTTCTTACACCTATTGGACATCAAAGTAATATGTTGGTAATGGCCCCAGGGGGATACCGTTTTAGTGATTATCCACGCTTTGGTGCACCACTAGCAGTATTGGTAGTTATTGTTGCTGTTCCAATGCTCATGTGGATTTGGCCATTACAATGAAATGCTTTTAGAAACTGTAGGTATCAGGTACAAAAGTTTGTCAAGGAGTGAAGAGATATTATATATACAAAGAGTTTTGCTTAAGATTGAGATTTTTATTCATCTTTCACGAAGCTCCAGCATTTATTGATCGGATTATAGGTATTTTCAATCATGACAATAAAACAATAGCTTTTTGTTCAAGAATTTTTAAAAGAATTGCCTTCCCATTATCATTTTACAAGCGAAAATTAAAAAAATGTAATACAACTATTGTTTTAAAGTTAAAAAAATGGCTGCCATACATACAGGGGGAAGGGGAATATAAAGAACTCTTGATAGAAGGGGCGATGGTGACATGATAGATCTTAAGGCAATGATCATTTCTCTCAAAATTTAAAGAGGTAAAAAACGCAATATGAACCAAAAGGCAGTTATATCATTTTTTGTTGATGCCATTGCAAAAGTCCAAGCGATTCGAATACATGTTGATTTGAAACACATGGATGAGAAAATTTAAAATTTTTAGTTAATAAGGGCTACCATCTTTGTTCATTTATGCGTAAAAGCATAAGAAAGTAATTTTTCCAAGGTATGATACATGTCGTATGATAGTTTTATTGCTGAAGTTAATGCAGAATTTCGTCAGGAAAAGGCTCTTGCTTTTTGGAGGCGTTATGGTTTTTCAATTATTGGGGCAGTTGTTCTTTTTATATTCATGATAATTGCTTATCAAGTTTATCATCATGAGCAGATAAAAAAAGCCGGTTCTGTTGGTGATGCATTTGTTAAAAGCTTTGATTTTGCGGATAAACGTCAATTTGATGAGGCGCTAAAGCAATTGGAAGATGTTAAAGTCTCTCATTTTGGAGGATATCCTTTTCTTGCTCGTTTGCATGAAGCCTCTTTATTTATGGAACAAGGTGATGTTGTTAAATCGGTAGAGGCTTTTGATTCCGTTGCTGCTGATGAAAAAGCACCGCAAATTTTGCGGCAAGTTGCAAGAATTCGTGCTGCCTATATTTTGGTTGATACAGGAACCTTCGATGATGTCAAAAAGCGTGTCAAAGAGATGGCAAATGATATTGATCCTATGCGTATGTTAGCAAGAGAGGCTTTAGGTTTAGCAGCATATAAAGCAGGTAAGATGGATGAAGCAGCTGATTATTTTCGGAAAATTTCTACAGAAGGTGTGCTGAGATCAAAAGTAATAGATCGGGCTCGAATTATGCTTGAGCTTATGCAAGCTGAGGGCAAAGCAAATAAGGAATAAATCTATGTCCCTTGCCATTGCTATCGTTGGGCGCCCCAATGTTGGGAAATCAACACTTTTTAACCGGTTAGTTGGGCAAAAATTAGCCTTGGTTGATGATAAGCCAGGCGTTACACGTGATCGGCGTATTCATGCGGCAAAACTTCAAGATTTGCGTTTTGATGTGATTGATACAGCCGGTTTGGAAGAGGCTGCTGATCATACCCTTGAGGGGCGTATGCGTTCTCAAACAAAAGTAGCTATTGATGAAGCAGATCTTATTTTATTTATGTTTGATGCGAAAAGTGGAGTAACACCAAGTGATTTAAATTTTGCTTCGCTAATACGCAAGTCAGGAAAACCAATTGTGCTTGTTGCCAATAAGTCTGAGTCGAAAGCGGCAAAAGGGGGAGAGTATGAAGCGTGGTCATTAGGGTTTGGAGAGCCTTGTCCAATATCTGCTGAACATGGTTTGGGGCTTACAGATCTTCGTGATGCAATTATAGATGCTATTGGCAGAGCGCGTGCTTTTGAAAGAGAACACAAAGGAGAGACTATTGCTGTAGAGCCTGCATCTGTTGGTGATGATGTGGAAGATTTGCAAGAAGAGGAGTGTGTTTACGATGAAAATAAGCCCATTCGGATTGCAATTGCAGGGCGTCCCAATACAGGAAAATCAACTCTCATCAATAGCATGTTGAAACAAGAACGATTATTAACAGGACCAGAAGCGGGACTTACGCGCGATTCTATTTCGGTAGATTGGCAATGGCGCGGTCGACATATTAAACTTTTTGATACTGCAGGTCTGCGTCGAAAGTCAAAAATTCAAGAAAAATTAGAAAAACTTTCTGTTGCAGATACTTTACGTGCCATTCGTTTTGCAGAGGTTGTGGTCATTGTTTTTGATGCAACGATACCTTTTGAAAAGCAGGATTTGCAAATTGCTGATCTTGTGATTCGTGAAGGACGCGTTCCGCTTATTGCTTTTAATAAGTGGGATCTTGTAGAGAATAGTCAGGAAACATTGATTGATTTGCATGAAAAATGTAGCCGCCTTCTCCCACAGGTTCGTGGTTTAAGAGCTGTCCCTTTATCAGGACAATACGGTCAGGGAATTGATAAACTGATGGAAAATGTCATGATAATGCACCGTGTATGGAATCGCCGTATTTCCACGGGCAAATTGAATCGATGGCTTGAAACTATTGTTGCGCATCATCCTCCACCGGCAATTTCGGGGCGTCGACTTAAAGTTAAATATATAACACAGGTTAAGACACGTCCTCCTGGGTTTGTGATTTCTTGTTCGCGACCAAAAGTAATGCCTCAATCGTATTTACGTTATCTATCCAATGGATTGCGTGATATGTTTGATATGCCTGGTGTACCAATTCGCATATCATTACGAGCATCTGATAATCCTTTTGCAGTACGTTCCAGAAAGAAATAATTCTTCTTTGAGTAAGTGAAGGTCTGTTGAATAATGCATTGAAAAGTCAGCTTATTTCACAAATATAATGTATTATTCTCAAGATTGAATTGATCAATTCAATAGATAATGTCGTTATTTTTAATAAAAGAGAAAACAGCTCTTTATTGAGCAAGAGATTGCTTCATTTTGTTGTAGCGTAAACGTCATTCTTTAGCATAGTGATATGAGGCATATAAAACTGTACATGTGGGGTGTTTTTATGAATTGTATGGCGAATATTCAGAGTAGAGTCTGTCCAAAGTGTTTATGAGATGAAACATTATGAGTGTCAACAGTAAGGCTACCTTCGAGAAAATTCAGATTGTTTACAGAGAGGCTCTGGGAGAAGCCCTTGTGCTATTTCAACTTCTCTTGCCCAGAAAAAAGAAAATTGTTTATGGAGAGGTTGTGAGAAGAAGCAATATATGAAACAAAATCGTTTTGGGAAAAAACGCATAACAATGCTGTTTTGTGTCAAGAAAATTGCTAAACATTTAGCATTATGGGACAGAAAAGCAAATTTACAGTGATTTATTCAAATAAAAAGCAAAGCTATTTCCTAGTTTATCAATATTCAACAGTGAAGAGACGATCAAGAAAGCGCTTACAGTTGTGAAAAATTGTATTAGCTATATCTAAAATTCTCTTTATAGAAAAATCCATAAATCAGAGTCTGAAGATTATATTTTAAGATAAAAAAAGCTCTCATGAGAACCATATATTATTTACTTATGATGGATGAGATATACAATAAAGATATTTTTCAATATGTTTTAGAGTTGTGTTATAAGGAGAGAAAGTGCATTAGGGTGAGAGAGCACTGTATGATTTGCAGATGAGAGATGATTATTTTAAGATATATCAGTGATTGAAATTTGTAAAATTGGAAGGCATATTATTTATTGCGATAAATTGTGATAGATTTCTTTTAGCGTCTTGACGAATAAATTCGCGAACAATATGATGCCCAAGGTTTTGTAAAGTACGTTTTGACTCTGCTTTTTAACGAAGGAGCTGATGATGGCAAAGGACGGTGAACCCGTTATGCCAAGAGAGAGAGCTGAAGGAAAAAAGCAAGGAGACTGTTTTCATTCAGAGGATTTGGAATGTCGTAGTCATAAGTTAGGTTTAGCTTTAATGCGTAAACAGGCATTAAAGAAGCGGGAAGAGAAGGATGGGGGAGAAGAAAAAGACGGTGGAATTGCACGTGCAGTTAAGCTTTCCAGTGAGTTTTTGGCAAGTATTGTTGTAGGTGTTGTTTTGGGGTTGGGATTTGATAAGATAGCAGGTTCATTGCCATGGGGGTTGGTATTTTTTCTTTTTCTTGGATTTGCTGCTGGTGTATTGAATATTCTTCGGTCTGTGGGCTATATTGCTCCCAGTCAATTAGAGAAAAAAGGCGTATTGCGCCAAGACAAAGGGGCCAATGAAAGGTCCGATAAATGAGGTTGAAGTGACATCGCACGCTCCAGATCCTATTCATCAGTTTGAGGTTTCACGACTGATTAAGATTTCCATAGGAAATATGGATTTTTCATTTACAAATGTATCACTTTTTATAGTGGCGACAGTTGTTGTAACGTCAGTTTTTCTTTTCATGTCATCATCAAGTCGTGGATTAGTTCCAACACGGATGCAGTCTCTTTCAGAAATGGCGTATGAGTTTGTAGCGTCAACTTTGCGAGAATCATCTGGAGTGCAGGGAATGCAGTTTTTTCCTTTGGTTTTCTCCTTGTTTAGTTTTATTTTGGTTGCTAATTTTATTGGTCTTTTCCCTTATTTTTATACGGTTACTTCTCAGATTATGATCACGTTTGCATTGGCGATGTTGGTTATTTTGACGGTGATAGGTTATGGTTTTTATAAACATGGTATTGGTTTTTTGAAGCTATTTGTTCCCAGTGGTGTCCCTGTTATGATTTTACCTCTTGTGACGATGATTGAGGTTATTTCTTTTCTCTCTCGTCCCATCAGTCTTTCACTTCGTCTTTTTGCTAATATGCTTGCTGGTCATATTACCCTCAAAGTATTTTCAGGTTTTGTCGTTTCAATGGTTGGGGTAGGAATCGTAGGCATTGGTGGTTCAATTTTACCGCTTATTATGACCGTAGCGATTACTGCTCTTGAATTTTTAGTTGCATTTCTTCAAGCTTATGTCTTTACGGTTTTAACTTGCATGTATCTTAATGATGCAGTTCATCCAGGACATTAATAAAACTGGCGGTTTTCCGTCGAATGGTACAATTTCGCTTTAAAGGAGAATAATATGGAATTGGTGCTTGCAGCAAAATATATTGGTGCTGGTCTTGCTTGCTTTGGTATGGCGGGTACGGCTTTGGGTTTAGGAAATATCTTTGGGAGCTATCTTTCTGGTGCGTTACGCAATCCATCTGCTGCCGATAGCCAATTTGGCCGTCTCGTTTTTGGTTTTGCTGTAACAGAGGCTTTGGGTATTTTTTCATTGCTCATTGCTTTGTTGCTTCTTTTTGCGGTTTAATCAATTTTTAAGTAAGGGTATGTCTGTTGTCTTGTAACAGGCAGACATGCCCTTTTGCTTTTGAGCCAAAGGATGTGAGTGAATTGCTGTCAGTATCAAGGACTTTTCATTAAGTTATTTGGAGGATAAAAAAGGATGTTTGTTTCCAGCGCTTATGCACAGACCACTGAAGCATCGATAGAGCATATCAAGAATGCAGCAGGGCATGTAGATCGTGTATTTCCGCCTTTTGATTTTGTGCATTTTGCTTCACATCTTTTTTGGTTAGCGATTTCTTTTGGTTTTTTTTATCTCTTCATCTCTCGTGTGATTGTACCGCGTATTGGCGGCGTTATTGAAACACGTCGAGATCGAATCGCATCTGATTTGGATCAGGCAATGCGTATGAAGCAAGAAGCAGACACCGTGGTTGAAACTTACGAACGCAAATTAGCAGAAGCACGTTCACAAGCATATGTTATAGCACAGGCTGCTAGTGAGGAGATAAAGGAAAAGGCTGAACTTGAACGCAAGGAAATTGAAGCAAGTTTAGAGAAAAAGCTAGCAGATGCTGAGAGAAAGATAGTAAAAATACGAGATAAAGCTATGCAAAATGTTGGCTCAATTGCTGAAGAAGTAGCTTCTGAAATTGTAAAAAAATTGATTAATGTTGATGTTAACAAAGAGATTATTCATTCAACTGTTAAAGCTGCGGATTACTAAAGGATACAAAAATGACTGATACTTTTTGGGCTTTTGTTGGATTAGTTCTTTTTTTGGCTCTTTTGGTCTATTTCAAAATTCCACAGATGGCGGTGCAGCATCTTGATGCACGAGCAAAACGTATCAAAGATGAACTTGATGAAGCTCTGCGCCTTCGTGAAGAGGCACAAGAATTGCTGTCTGAATATCAGCGTAAACATGCGGAAGCGGAAAAGGATGCGCAAGAGATTATTGCAGCAGCTAAGCATGAAGTTGCAGCTGTGGTTGCTGAGGCGCGTGCAAAAGCAGAAGAGTATGTAAAGAATCGCAATAAATTGGCAGAGCAAAAAATTGCTCAAGCAGAAGCTGATGCGGTAAGGATGGTTTCTTCATCTGCTATTGATTTAGCAGTTTCTGTTGCTCGTACGCTTATTGCCAAAGAGTTGACTTCTAGCAAAGAGAATGAGCTTATTGAAGAGGCTCTTTGTGAAGAATCCCTTACTAAAATAAAAACATATCTTAATTAATAGCTTAGGCTTTTTAGAAAATTAATCCTTCACAGTACAGTTTCTTTTGAAGAATTGAGTTTTTACGTCTTTCGAATTTATCTCATGATATTAATTGATATACTTCATTGAGGTATATCTCTACAGCTTTCAGGCTTATCTTGGAATGCCGTTCATAAAGATGATAACGCAAGAACCATAAGATATGGCTATTTTTATCTTTATGAAAACATGAAGATTTCCTCGTCATTTTATTGATAAGCTCAAAATGTTGCAACAGCTCTTGTATTAAGATATTTCCTGAAAAGCCTATAGGCTTTTTTCTCAAAGAGTTTTTATCCATATATTTATTTCTCTTATAAGAGATAAAAAGATATTTTTTACCATGAAGAGAGTTCGAAGAGAGATATTTTTACTTATTTTATATTTTCTTTTAGATATCTAAAACGGTAAATTATCATTATCAATTCATGCGCTATTTTCTGAGGATGTACTAAATTTTTCACGAGCTATTATACTATCAAACACCATCATATAAGGTGTATAAAATTTTACAGATGAGATATGGAGATGAGTATTCAGTGTGTAGAGTGTCTTGCAGAACTTATAAGTAAACCGCATAGAATGATCAGATAAGTGAAGTTTGCCAAGAAAAGTTGAACTGTTTACAGAGAGGCACTGGTAGAATCCTTGGTTATTTAAAGCAGGGAAAAAGTCAGAAGTATTATTTACAATTATAAATTTTACAATGAATGAAATTTCTCTCAAGTTTTATAATGATATTTTCTATATTTAGTGCTCAAAATACTCAAATAGAATTCTCTTCTTTTTTAATATTTTTTCAGTTGAGAAGATGTTTAAATTTTAAATTACAAGTTTTGAAAAATCCGCTATTGCTTCTGTACTGGTATGAATACGTCTAAGAAGAGCAAGACGATTAGTACGAATATTAGGATCTTTATCATTTACCAATACTTTTTCGAAAAATCTATCGATCAATTTTCCCAGTGGGGTTAGGATATTGAGTGCATTTGATAAGTTTGTTGCACGGATGTCGTTACAAATCTTATCTTCTATCTCAATAATTGCTTGATAGAGTTGTATTTCTTCTATCTCAATAAAGAGCTCAGGATTAATTTCATTTATTATTGTTGCTGTATCTTTTTGAAATTCGTTCTCAAGAATATTTACGGTACGTTTCACGGCGGCTAAAAAATTACTTCCATCACTTGTATTGATAAAAACGATGAGTGCTTCGACGTGACGTGCAACGAGCAAAAAATCATCAGCATTTTTACTTAAGACTGCTTCAATAGCATCATAACGTGCACCTTCCTCTTTGAGATAAATTTTTAAACGTTCATGGAAAAAAACTAATAGATCTGATAAAATATATTCTACTTTTTCCAGAAAGCGATTTGGCGATTGTGTATTTTCTCTTTGCGATGTCTCATATTCTTTTTTTTGTTGTAAAAAAAGATTTGCTGCCAAATGAAACAATGGCATAAGATTAATTTTCCAGTCACGCAAAAGCACAAGCCTAATAATTCCCAATGCTGCTCGTCTTAATGCATAGGGATCTTTTGAGCCGGTTGGTTTTTCATTAATCAGCCAAAAACCGACAAGCATGTCAATTTTATCAGCTAGCGCAATTGTTATAGCAAGAGGCTCTTGCGGAATGCGATCTGTTGGGCCAAGAGGTTTATAGTGGTCTTCAATTGCTTCAGCTACGCGAGGATCTTCTCCCTGAAGAAGAGCATATTTTCTTCCCATGAGTCCTTGCAATTCAGGAAATTCTCCGACAACTTCTGTTTGCAAATCAGCTTTTGCAAGTACTGCTGCACGTTTTGCTAACAAAGGATCAGCTTGCACCAAAGGAGCAATTTTTTGTGCGAGTGCAGCGATGCGTTCTATTCTTGCACCTTGCGTACCTAATTTTGCATGGAAAATTACATTTAAATGATCAAGTCGTGCCATTCTTTGATCGAGAGGCTTTTTAAAATCAAGATCAAATTTTTTTATAGAAGATTCTAAGTTTTTGATATCAGGCAGATCATGCTGGTCTGTTTGCCAAAAATAGAGTGCATCCGAAAGACGAGCACAGACAACTCTGCTATTCCCCTTAGAGATTTCCTTGCCCTCGTCACTTGCAAGGATATTAGAAACAAGAATAAAATAAGGAGAAAGCTTAACTTTTTCACCTTGTTTTCTTGTTACAAAACATTTTTGATTGGCTCGAATGGTTAAGCGAATAATTTCTGGAGGAATATCAAGGAAAGATTTATCAAAATTTCCCATAAGCACCACAGGCCACTCAACGAGTCCTGCGACTTCTTCTAAGAGGGCACTATCTTGAACCAGCTCTAAGCCATTTGCAAAGCAAAGATTTTGGGCATCTGCCAAAATAATATTCTTTCGCTTTTCCGCATCAAGGATAACTTTATGGGCTTCAAGTTTGGTAATATAATCCTCAAAGCGGCGAACTTGGATTGGTTTTCCGTCACTTAAAAAACGGTGACCATAGGTCAGATTATTGCTTTTAAGGGAACCAATAGTAAAGGGAACGACATGCGTTTCACCAATTTCTGGTCCAAAGATGCAGAGAATATTTTGTAAAGAGCGAATCCATTTCAGTGCTCCACTTTGTTCTGAATCTTTTCCCCAGCGCATAGATTTTGGCCATGGAAAATTGCGAATAATATCCGGTACAATATCAGCGATAATTTCTTCTGCATTCCGGCCTTTTTTTATGATCTTAGCGATATAAAATTCACCTTTTTTACTATCATGCGCAATATGTGCTTCAGAAATATCCCTTAGACCTGTTGAGCGTAGAAAGCCATCAATCACATGCTGTGGTGATTTTGTACTGGGACCTTTACGTTCTTCATGGACATCTTTTGAACGCAGTGAAAGGCCACGGATGTCTAATGTTAATCGACGAGGTGTCCAATATTCACAGGCAGCTTTATAGGTTAAACCTGCATTGACAAGTTGATCTGTTACACATTTTTTGAGATCAGCGGCAGCTTTTCGTTGCATGCGTGCTGGGATTTCCTCGCTAAAAAGTTCAAGAAGAAGATCAGACATCAGGCTTCTCCTTTAGTATGTATTTGTCCTGCCTCTGTGTGTAAGAAGGCTTCTCCACAGCGGCGTGCGAGATCGCGAACGCGCAATATATAACTCTGTCGCTCAGTTACAGAAATAACACCCCGTGCCTGTAAAAGATTAAAGATATGGCTAGCTTTAATACATTGATCATAAGCCGGTAAAACACACAAGTGCATGCCATTTTCATGATTTGGTTTTCCCGCCTCAAGAAGTGCAATGCACTCGCGTTCTGCGTCAATAAAATGTTGATGGAGAAGACTAGTATCAGCAAATTCAAAATTATAGTATGAATATTCTTGTTCTGCTTGTAAAAAAATATCTCTATAAGTTATTTTGTCTTTTCCCTCTAAACCATTAAAGTTGAGATCATAGACGTTATTAACACCTTGGATATACATTGCTAGACGTTCAAGCCCATAGGTGAGTTCTCCTGAAACTGGAGCACATTCAATGCCACAAACCTGTTGAAAATAAGTAAATTGAGAAATTTCCATTCCATCACACCAACACTCCCATCCCAGTCCCCAAGCTCCAAGCGTTGGACTTTCCCAATCGTCTTCAACAAAACGGATATCATGAAGTTTTGTATCAAGACCAATCGCTTGTAGCGATTTAATATAAAGCTCTTGTAAATTGAAGGGCGAGGGTTTGAGAAGGACTTGAAATTGATAATAGTGCTGTAAGCGATTTGGATTTTTACCATATCGCCCATCTGTTGGGCGTCGAGAAGGTTGGACGTAAGCCACTTTCCAAGGGCGTGGTCCCAGAGAGCGCAGTGTGGTGGAGGGATGAAAAGTTCCAGCTCCAACCTCCATATCATAAGGTTGCAAAATTGCACACCCATAATGAGCCCAATAATTTTGCAAAGTTAAGATAAGTCCCTGAAAAGAACGTTTGGGATTAAGATGTTCAGGCAGTTTCACACTTTATACTCTTTAATACGTTATACTCTTTTTAATATTTAACCAACAGACAGCAACCAAAGGAGTTTCAGCCTCTATCACTGTCTATTATTTCATGTGCTTGTGGTCAAGCATCGTTGTTTATTGCAAGCCAAATTTCAATTTTTTTTCGATTTTTTTGGAGTCTTTTGCTTCATTATCAATGGCATGATTCCATTGAAAGATTGCTTCATGTTTGCGTCCGACTTGCCAATAGGCATCGCCTAAATGATCATTTAATGTTGGATCTTCAGGTTGCAATTTAACAGCATTTTCTAATATCTGCACAGCTTTGTTATATTGTTTAAGCTTGTAATAGGCCCATCCTAGAGAGTCGAGGATATAACTGTTTTGCGGCTGTAATGCAGAAGCTTTCTGGAGCATGTTGAGCGATTCCTCAAGTTTTTGATCACGATCAACAAGTGAATAGCCTAGATAATTAAGAACTTGCGGTTGATTGGGAACAAATTCAAGAGCTTTTCGCAGGTCGCTTTCAGCTTTTGACCATTGATCTAGACGTTCGAAAGCAATACCACGTTGATAAAAGAGTTTCCAATCATCTCGTTGAAAATTTTTTATCTGCGCAATAGCACGATCTAGGACTTTTGTAGCTTCTACAAATTTATGATCTTGCATATAAAAGGCAGCCAGCGTTATCAACATAGCGCGGTCATTGGGAAATTTTTTATTTAATGCGTTAAGTAATTTGATAGCTTCATTGTAATTATTGTGATTGGCAAGAAGAAATGCCAGCTGAAGCTGTCCATCTTTATAATAAGGCGACTTAGGTGGTAAAGCGCGATAAAGTTTAATGGCTTGATCAGGATTATCTAATTTAGCAGAAATAAGCGCGAGTTGGAACAGCGTTGCATCACTTTGAGGATAAAGGGCAAAAGATAATTGTTTGAAAATACGTGCAATTTGTCCTGAGTTTTTATAATTGAGTGCTGTTCCAAAGTTGTATAACACCTCACCAGCTCCCTGTTGAGGTGTCTTAATTAATCTTTCTAAGGAAGCACCTTTTTCAATTTTTTTCAGGATATTTTTAAGAACCTCTCGGCCTGACAACATTTGTTCGCCATGCTTCATAGTTTGAAGAGCCTGATTGCGCATGTTATGGCGCAATTGGAATGAGGCGTAGGCTATAATAATACGCTCATAGGTATTAGGAGCTATAAGATTCCCTTGTTTGTTATTGAGCGCCTGTATGAAATGTTTTTTTGCTTCTTGTGTTTGCTCTGCAAGGTCGTTCATAAGTGCAAGATGATAATGTATAAAAAGGCTATACCAAGCAGGTCCTTTGATCTTTTCAAGATCAGCAATTGCTTGAGCTTTTTGTCCAGAACCGAATGTGATCCATGCACCGATGAGTTCAGGTATTGGATTATTATGACGTGCAGGAGGTCCTTTTAATTGCAAAAGAAGTTGAGCATTCTTGTAATCTCTTTTGATGAGGCTTTCTATCGACAATGTCAAGGACACAAAAGGAGTTATAACATTTTGTTCTTTAAGTTTTTTTGCTTGCTGAACAGCTTCTTTAAAGTTTCCCACAGAAAGCATAGCTTCAAGGAGTTCTTTTTGTGTTTCAATGTTATCAGGTTTGTAAGAGAGTGCTTGTTCAAAATAATGAATGGCAAGATCTATTTTATTTTCATGATTTGCCACTCTTCCAGCTAAATAGGCACCCGTAAATGATGTTGGATTTATAGTGGTGTTTATTTTGCTAGAGGTTGCTGATGGCATCAGCATGATACCCACGATAAAGAATGTCAAAAAGCGGGATACCGTTGCATTGCACATAGGGCTAATCCTTTTCAAGATAATCAATCGATTGTATAGTTTATAGATCATGTCCGATTACTTTGTTGAAAAATATTGTGTTTCCTGCCAAGTATCAGTTTATGCGTGCAATACAAAAATCAACAGTCTCAATAAGAGCATTGTAGGCAAGATTTTTGTTGAGGTGGGCAAGAGCGTCAATTGCACGCTTTCCATAAAGGCGAGCTTGTTCTATGGTATCTGTGAGGCTATCATATTTTTCTATTAAGTGCCGTGCATATGCAAAGGCTTCATTATTGTTATGACCGTCTTCAAGAGCTTGTTTCCAGAATGCTTTTTCTACCGTATCACTACGTGCATATGCGAGAATAACAGGCATTGTGATTTTTCCTTCTCTAAAATCATCCCCTATATTTTTTCCCAAATTTTGAGCAGAACCACCATAATCAAGTGCGTCATCAATCAATTGAAAAGCTAGTCCTAGCAATGTTCCATATTCACGCAATGCAGAACGCTCTTTATCTCCATAGTCCGCAATAATTGGTCCGACTTCAGCGGCAGCTGAAAAAAGTGCTGCCGTTTTTGCATTGATAACTTTGAGATAGTCTGAAGCGCTGGTTTCAATGTTTTTTGCAACAGAAAGCTGCATCACCTCTCCCTCAGCAATAATTGCCGCAGCATTTGCAAGAACAGAGAGCGCTTCTATAGAACCAACATCAACCATCATTTTAAAAGCTTGTCCCAACAGAAAATCACCAACAAGTACGCTTGCTTGATTTCCCCAAATCATTCGTGCAGTAGATTTTCCTCGTCGTAACTCACTCTCATCAATCACATCATCGTGTAATAAGGTTGCTGTATGCATAAATTCAACGGCTGTTGCAAGCCTTATATGCCCTTCATTTTGATAACCAAACAGATGAGCGGAAGCTAGTGTGATCATTGGACGTAAGCGTTTTCCACCTGATGAAATAAGATGGTTAGAAATTTCAGGGATCATTTCAACCTCTGATTTTGCCATAGAGAGGATCAATTGGTTGACGCGCTCCATATCATTTTTGGTAAGATTAATGAGGGATTGGAGGGATATTTGATTGTTTTTTGTTTGATCTAGTTTTGTAGCTACGCGCAATATGTTTACTCCCAGAGTATTGCAATGGACTTATGTAATTTCTATTTTGTCCCTAACATAAAGGGGGTTTTGTTTTGACACAAGCTTTGGATGATATTTGCAAGAAATGTTTTTAAATTTATGGAATGTTGCTGTGATAAAATTTCAAGAGTAAAAGTTTGAAATAGCTTTGTTTGAGCAGTACTGAATAAGAAATAAAGACAGTTTATAATAAAATTAGGCTTATCATAAATGGATAAAACAACGAATCAGACTGATGAAACAATAGACAGTTTTCATCGCGGGAAGTTTTATTTGGTTCAACCACGCACCTATGGTCATCGCTCTGGAATGGATGCTATGTTGTTAGCCAGTTTGGTTCCCAGTAATTTAAAGGGCAAGGTTGTTGATTTAGGAGCGGGTACTGGTGCAGCAGGTTTGGCGGTTGCTGCGCGTTGCCCACAAGTTTATGTTACATTGGTTGAACGCTCAGTTTTTATGGTATCTTACGCACAAAAAACGCTTCAGCTCAAACAGAATGAAAAATTAGCTGAGCGAATTTGTTTGTTAGAAGCAGATGTTACTTTGAAAGGGAAGAATCGTTTAGAAGTAGGATTGGTGGATAATTCTTTTGATTTTGCGATTATGAATCCACCTTTTAACAATCCAGCCGATCGCAAAACACCGGATAAACAAAAGTCTGAGGCACATGTTATGCCTGAAGCCATGTTTGATCATTGGCTACGAAGTGCAGCCGCAATTGTTAAGCCAGGTGGATATTTAGGATTAATTGCACGTCCGCAATCATTAAATGATATTCTCTACGCTTTTAAAGGGCGTTTTGGTGGTATCTGTATCATTCCCGTTCATGCACGTGCAACAACGGCAGCAATTCGTATTTTATTTTATGCAAAACGAGGAAGTAGAGCGGCCTTGTCTATATTACCGGCATTGATTATGCATGAGGGCAGTAGCCATGCTTTTTCACCGCGGATTGACGCAATCAATAATGGATGTATAAGTTTGTGGGAACTTTTAAAATGATATCTTGTATTTTTCAAGTTATTATTTAAATTCAAACTTAGATCTTTAACCCTCTAAAGGAGATTTAGATTTTGAGTGAAGTGGGATGTGATACTATATTTTGGCTTTGTTTAGGCAATTTTGTGTTTAGTTATGTTGTTCCCTTTTTATTAGTTTATCTTTTCTCCTAGCTTATAAGGAAGTTTTATTTTGATGGAAGTTATCAAAAATCTTATTCCGCATCGTTTTTATTCTAGTAAACTTGAAATCCCTGTGGTGCGCCTTCATGGGGCGATTATGGATTCAACGACACTAATGTCACGTACGCTTTCCTTGGGGAGGTGTGCGAGTCTTTTAGACAAAGCTTTTGCATACAAAAAGGCACCGGCTGTTGCACTTATTCTTAATTCTCCTGGTGGTTCGCCGGTGCAATCGCGTCTTATTTTTAAACGCATCCGTGATTTGGCAGAGGAAAAAAAGAAACAGGTTCTTGTATTTATTGAAGATGTAGCTGCATCGGGTGGTTATATGATTGCTTGTGCGGGGGATGAGATTTTTGCTGATCCTTCTTCGATTGTTGGCTCTATAGGAGTTGTGTCAGCTTCCTTTGGTTTTCCTGAGCTTTTGAAGAAAATTGGTGTTGAGCGGCGTGTTTACACGGCAGGAAAAAACAAGGTTACCTTAGATCCATTTCAGCCTGAAAAGAAGGCAGATATTGAGCATTTGAAATCTCTACAACTTGAAGTTCATCAGACTTTTATTGATTTGGTTAAAGAACGGCGTGCAGCGAAGCTATCAAATGATCCGGATATTTTTACAGGAATGTTTTGGAGTGGGAAGAAAGGCATTGAACTTGGCCTTGTTGATGGATTGAATGATGTACGTTCTGTTATTAAAGAACGTTTTGGGGATGATACAAAACTTCGATTAATTACGCCTCCAAAAAGTCTTTTAGGACCTAAAACGCCTGCAGGAGTTACGGCTCATGTGGTTTCTACAGCAGTTGACAGTGTATTTATAACCGCACAAGAGCGTGCACTGTGGCAACGTTATGGTTTGTGATGAGGGCGACAATTTAAGAGCTACGCGGGAGAGCTAGTAATTTTACCTAAAAATACTTGTAAGAAAGAACGAACTTGAAATGGTGCGAATGATTGCATTCAGTTTATTGTGTATAGCAGCTTTTCATATTTATTATTTAATAAGAAAACGGTTGCAGAAGATGTTCTGGGGAGGAGGGGTAGAAGAAGCTAAACCGAGTACAAAAAAACGGGGTAGGTTGGTAAAGGATCCCTACACAGGTGAATATTACGTCAGATGATCTCGGATGTACGAACTTCATTCAAAGGTTATTCTTATAGATTCACCCCCATTAAGCTGAATTTGGCTTTGCATGTTGTTGGACAGCGCGCTGATGGTTATCATTTAATAGAAAGTTTGGTCTATTTTAGTCTCAGTGGTGATTGTTTAAGCTATGCTTCGTGTAAAAATGATCACTTTATTCTAACAGGTCCATTTGCAAAAGGGCTTATTGCTGATTCAGATAATTTGGTTATCCGCGCACGTGATTTTATGCGCAAGACCTTTCCTGAAAATGCTAAACCAGCTTTTTTTAAACTTGTTAAAACATTGCCTATTGCTTCAGGTATTGGTGGTGGCTCTGGTGATGCAGCGGCTGTTGTGAGTATATTGCATCAACAGTGGAATCTTGATGATTCTTGTGAAAAATTAGCAGAAATGAGCGTCATTCTTGGTGCCGATGTACCAATGTGTCTTTTGGCATTGGAATATCAGCAGCCGCTTTTTGTCAAAGGAATTGGCCAAGATATTACACGAATAAAGGAAGCTTGTTCTCTTGCAATGGTGTTAGTAAATCATGGACAACAGATTGCAACGGAAGCTGTTTTTAAAGCTGTAGAAAAGCACAACCATTCGCCTCTAAAGATTGATCCAGAAGCTCTGAAGACAGTTGATGCATTGGTTGAGGCGTTACAAGAAACGCGCAATGATCTTTTTGCTCCTGCTTTGAAAGTTGCGCCTCAATTAAAGGAAGTGTTATCCATATTAGATGGGTGTGGCTCTCTTTTTTCTCGCATGTCTGGAACGGGAGCAACTTGTTTTGGTATTTTTAAGAATCAACAAGCAGCACAAAAGGCAGCTCTTTTTATTAAATCAATGCATCCAAGTTGGTTTGTGCAACCGATTATGACTTTAGGAAAGATTTAAGAGAGAAAGATTTTTGTTATGTGCAATGGAGAGATTAGATACTAGAATAAGTATTTTTGGTTTCTAGATCAGAGGGGCACATGCTAAGATAATGTTTAGTGGAGGAATCAGAGAGTGGTGCGAAGACTCTATATTTAAGCTCTTTTATTTCTATGCTTGCAGAAAAAAGCAGGCTGTGAAATGGTGTATTTCTTTGTATTTGTGATTTATAAAAGATGTCTAATCTACCACTTCAGCCGAATTTTTCATATGAATTAGATTTGCAAAGCCAAGGTTTTTTTCATATAGCAGGTATTGATGAAGTAGGACGTGGGCCTCTTGCTGGGCCTGTAGTAACCGCGGCAGTCATTTTGGATAAAGATCATATTCCTGATGGGTTAAATGATTCAAAGAAGCTGTCTTTTCTACAACGCGAGAAATTCTATAATGAAATTTTACAAAATGCATTAGCAATTTCAATTACGAGTCTTTGCGCCCATACGATTGATCAGTCTAATATTAGAAAAGCAACTTTAGAAGCAATGCGTCGCTGTCTTACAGGATTAGCAGTTCCAGTTCACTATGCACTCATTGATGGACGTGATATTCCTTCTGAATTACCATGCCCAGCAACTGCTTTGATTAAAGGTGATCAACGTTCGGTTTCAATCGCAGCAGCATCTATTATTGCTAAAGTAACGCGGGATCGGATGATGGAATATGCAGGGCAAATTTATAAAGGCTATGGTTTAGAGAAGCATGTAGGATATGCAACGCGAGCACATCGTGTTGCTCTTGATAAATATGGGCCAATTGTGGGATTACATCGTTATAGTTTTGCTCCTCTCAAATGGCGCTATAGGAATGATGTTTTATGACAATTCTGCCTCTCAATAGCGCTTCGATAAAGCAAGCCGTTGCACTTCTTGAACAGGGGAAGTTAGTCGCTCTACCAACAGAAACGGTCTACGGATTGGCTGGTGATGCAACCAATGGGAGGGCAGTAGCTTCTATTTTTTCGACAAAGAGGCGTCCACAATTTAATCCTCTTATTGCTCATGTCAGTAGCATTGATATGGCGCAGCGCTACGTTGAAATTGATTTTCTTTCGCGTCGATTAATGGAGGTATTTTGGCCAGGACCTTTAACATTTGTTCTTCCTTTAAAGGTACAGCATAATATCCACCCTTTAACCACTTCTGGTCTGAATACACTGGCTGTTCGTTTTCCCAATAGTCGTTTTGCAGAAATTGTGGAATATTTTGGTCGACCTCTTGCTGCTCCTAGTGCCAATCAGTCAGGGCGTCTTAGTCCTACTTCGGCTGAAGCTGTTTTTGCATCTTTAGGGAGATCTGTTCCTTTGATACTTGACGGAGGAGTTTGCACAATAGGGATTGAATCAACAATTATTAAGGTTTGTAATGAAGATATTTACCTTTTGCGTGCTGGAGGGCTTGTGGTGCAAAAGATTGAAGAAGTTGCTGGAAGATCTTTAAAACGGATAGATCAGCGGGTTACGATTGAAGCACCAGGTATGTTAAAATCGCATTATGCACCAAATGCTGCGATTCGTTTGAATGTAGATAAGGTTGAAAATGGTGAGGCCCTTTTAGCATTTGGTAGACAACGCATTATGGGGGCTGAAAATGCTATTTCTGTTTTAAATCTGAGTGAGAGTGGACAGCTGGAAGAGGCCGCCTCTCATTTATTTCAATATTTGAGAGAATTGGATTCATTAAAGGTGAGATCTATTGCAGTAGGACCTATTCCAACATATGGATTAGGTGAGGCTATTAATGATCGTCTTATACGTGCAGCGGCTCCAAGAGAGGATTGAAGATGGAGAAGGAGTTAATTGAAAAATTTACAAAACTTGTTGGAGTTGGGAATGCTATAACAGATCAGGCATTGATTGCACCCTATTTGCTTGAAGAACGCGGACGATTTCATGGGAAAACATCATTGCTTTTACGACCATCTTCTCCTGCAGAAGTGTCGTCAATTATGCAACTCGCTAGCCAATCGCGCACACCGATTGTACCGCAGGGGGGAAATACGGGGCTGGTAGGTGGTCAACAACCAGATGAAAGTGGGAACAGCGTTCTTTTATCTATGGAACGACTTAATAAGATAAGATGTATAAATCTTGAAGGTAATTTTGCTGTGGTGGAGGCTGGAGTTATTTTACAAGACTTACAGAAAAAAGCAGATGAAGCAGGTCGTTTTTTTCCTCTTTCTTTGGCTTCAGAAGGTTCCTGCCAGATAGGGGGAAATCTTTCATCTAACGCTGGAGGAACAGCTGTCTTAGCTTATGGAAATATGCGTGAACTTTGTCTTGGTTTGGAAGTCGTTTTGCCTGATGGTCGTATTTTAAATGATTTACGTTTTGTTAAGAAAGACAATAGCGGTTATGATTTGAAAAACCTTTTTATTGGAGCAGAAGGCACTTTAGGAGTTATAACAGCAGCGGTCTTAAAATTGTTTCCAAAACCTAAAGGAAAAGCAGTTGCTTTAGTTGGTTTATGTAGTCCAGCTAAGGCTCTAGAGCTTTTATCTCTTGCACAATGTTATGGAGGAGAGATGTTGACAGGTTTTGAGCTCATGGGAAAACTGAGCTTACAAATGGCTTTAGACTATAAGATGTGTGATAGGTCTCCTCTTGAACAGGAGCATGAATGGTATGTATTGATTAATGTTTCATCATTACAGGGGGAAAATGAAGCCTTTTCAGTGCTTAGTGTTATTTTGGAAGAGTCTTTAAAGGATGCTGTGATAGAAGATGCTGTTGTTGCACAATCGTTAAAGCAGCAAGATTTTTTTTGGCAATTGCGTGAAAGTATATCACCTGCACAGAAATTAGTAGGAGCATCCATTAAGCACGATATTGCAGTACCTATTGCGTCCATTCCTGATTTTATCTCCGATGTAGAAAATATTGTTGAAGAAATTGTTCCAGGTGCGCGGATAGTTTGTTTTGGTCACATGGGCGATGGAAATTTGCACTATAATATTACCCAACCCGTTGAAGCTGATCCTGCAGTATTTTTGCAGTTATGGTCACAAATGAACCATAGTATTCATAGTTTAGTGATGCACTATCAAGGTGCGTTTTCTGCTGAGCATGGAATTGGTCAACTTAAGCGTGAGGAACTTCGTGCCTTCAAATCGCCTGTCGCATTGGATATTATGCAAGCGATTAAGAAAGAGCTCGATCCTTTAGGGATTATGAATCCTGGAAAAGTCTTATAATGCAAGAGAGATAAATTGTATCATGTGTTTTTGTTTAGATTTCAATAACCAAAAAAGAAACCAGTTGTTTTTTATTCAATCTTTTAATAATCCAATGAGAAAAAGCTGTTAAAGGGTGTAGTATTATTAAAATAAATTGGGACACTATATATGGCTAATCAATGCTTTAATCAGGCAAAAGCGGTGCTTGAATTTCGGTTGGATCCGTGCCATTTGCCACAAACAACAACCTATTTTTCATCAAAAACGGGCAATAAAATACTTTGTTCGTTAAGTGAACGTGGTGTTTTCTTTAAAACAGAGACCCCTTCAAGCTTATCGCATTTAATGCCCTCTTATCATTTCAAAGGAATTGTAGCACGTACTGTAAAAACGCATTCAGGAGAAAGAGCCGTTGCATTAGAATTGCTGCATAGAGATGAGGAAGTTTGCATCCCCCTTTTAGTTTCTAGAGATTTGAATAATGTTCTTTTAGACTGGCGCTTATGGGCAGATACTTATGATCTTCCTATGCTTATGATCAATGAAGATAATCGTGTTATTGTTGTCAAAGATCGTTTCGATTTACGCCGGTTCTTTTATAAAACTCTGCATTCTAAGCAAAAGCGTTTCTCACTTCGTTATAGCAATCCGTTAGGTTTGCGTTTGGTTATCGCGAATCGAGTTACCCTACAGTAGATCTTATATGCTTTCATGTTTTAGGATTATGCTGCCATAGCTGTTTATTCTGCTGTGTTTTGCTTTTGATTATCAATAAGAGTTTTGCTGGACAACATATGTTGACAGAAGGTTTTCGCGTTAGATATTTTTATTATTTTAAAGGCAAAAATAATATCTTTCCAATCCATGGCTGTTATATTTTGTGTTTTATGGAGTTGTTGACGTAAAAGAGCACGTGCTTTTTCTACTGCCTGTAAATCAACATCCAAACCTAATGCAGCCGCATGTTTGAGACACATATTGAGACGCTTGAGAGCTCTATAAGCAACTCCAGCTTTTGTATGCCAAATGGGGGTAAGAATATTGCGTATCTCTATTTGCGTAATCTCTGAAACCGGTAAACAGCCTAATTTTGGTAGAATATAAAGGCGTAAAGGCGAAAACCAGTTTCCATTTTTACCATCCCCTTTTAATTCAGCTTTACGACTTTCAAAAGCATCTAGTGCAATATCTTTTAAATAATGAAGATTGCTTACTGCTTCACGCTTTTGTTTGTTGCGTTCTTTAATGGGGTCACGACCCTCACGTAAAACAGAACGCCATTGGTTTGCTAATTCACGGGCTTGTTTTAAAGAGACATGTCTTAAGGCACCCAAACCCATTTCACGACGGCGCCCGTGAATGGTATAACGATAAAGCCATTGAGCACCTCCATCTTTACGCTTATGGAGTAACAAGCCGGCACCATCATTATATTTGCCAGCTCCCAATGTTGCGACAGCCCTTGTATTAAGACGGTTCATAAGAGCCATTTTTAGTCCTTTCTTATACAATTTTTACTAACACACCAGCCCCGCTTTTGACGTGCAAGCAAGTGATATTAATTGATTCAATCTGAGAGGGTTTAGAATGAAAAAACCTTACTATATTCGGGTCTTTAATTCAACATGCAGAACAGTGAATTATCTATATAAATCAGTGTGTTGCTAGCACCAGGCGCCTTTATAGGCTGTCAATTGAAAACAATATTAACCCGTAAGGATTTAGTTATGACAAATATAGCAAAAAACCCCCGTTATTTCTTCTATTTCAAATAAAACCGCCCTTGTTAATAAACAAGAGCCTACAAAAAAATACGAATTTACAGGTGAAACAATAGAGGTCGGTGATTATACTCTTTATCGCATTCGTGCTTTAAGGGATTTTGCCAATGTAAAGGCGGGGAACCTTGGCGGCTTTATACATAAGGTTGCAAATTTAGCTCATAATGGCAATTGCTGGGTCGGTGGCGATGCCATAGTTTATGGCGATGCGCGGGTTTTCGATAATGCTTATGTTTCTGATAATGCAAAGATTACTGGATCTGCTAAAACTTATGAAAATGCAAGGGTTTATGGCAATGCTAGCGTGCATATTAGAGCTGAGATTTATGGAAATGCACAAGTCTATGAGAACGCATTGATTTATGGCAATGCTGAGGTTTATGATAAAGCATGTGTGCTAGGAAGCTCTCAAGTTTATGATAATGTTCATGTTTATGAAAAAGCTATAGTTAAGGAAAGTTCAAGGAATTCAGCTTTTTTGCGCAATGGCTCTCCAACCAATATCGCGGCGGACAAAACCTTCGGGCCAATCAATACAATCGACAGCTTCATAGGCGCGCTTTTGCGCATGTATGACGGTTTTGCCCATTGCTGTTATATTTAAAACGCGTCCACCATTGGCAATGAGTTCTCCATTGCTCAATAGAGTGCCAGCTTGAAAAACTTTCACATCAGAAAGAGCCTTTACCTTATCAAGATTACGGATAACAGTACCTTTTTGGGGAGATTCTGGATAACCTTTTGCAGCCATAACGACAGTCAAGGCAGTTTTTTGAGACCATTGCAGGGGCTTTTGTTCAAGATTTCCCTGAGCAGCAGCAAAAAGAATTGGCAGAATGTCATCTTCAAGACGCATCATTAAAACCTGACATTCAGGATCGCCAAATCGCACATTAAATTCAATAAGTTCAGGTCCTTTTTGTGTTATCATCAATCCGACAAAAAGAATACCTCTAAAGGGAGATCCCATTGCATTCATACTATGTAGAACCGGTTCAACAATCTCTTTGAGAGTACGATCAATTATTTTTTCGGTCATGATAGGAGCTGGTGAATAAGCCCCCATGCCACCGGTATTTGCTCCAGTATCACCATCCCCCACACGTTTATGATCCTGAGCTGATCCAAAAGGCAGGGCAATTTTACCATCACAAAGACAAAAGAAGCTTGCTTCTTCACCTTCAAGAAAAGACTCTACAACAACTTTTTTTGCCACATTGCAGGAGGTACTTTTAAAGCAGGCATCAACAGCATTAAATGCTTCTTCCATAGTTATTGCAACGACAACACCTTTACCGGCCGCTAAACCATCATCTTTAACAACAATGGGAATACCTTGTTGCTGAATATAGGCTTTGGCTTTTGCAGAATCATCAAAGCATTGATAGGAGGCTGTAGGAATGTTATTTTTACGGCATAGATCTTTCGTAAAAGCTTTTGAACCTTCCAACTGGGCAGCTTTTTGAGTAGGTCCAAATACACAGATACCAGCCTTATTAAGGGCATCTGTTATACCTGCAACGAGTGGTGCTTCTGGTCCAACAACGACAAGATCAATAGAATGCGTTTTACAAAAGTCAATGACGAGAGAATGGTCATCAATGTTTAAATCAATATTTTCACCATGTTCCATTGTTGCAGGATTTCCAGGAGCACAATATAATTTCGTTAGCAGTGGCGATGCTGCTATTTTCCACGCCAAAGCATGTTCGCGTCCGCCCGAGCCGATAAGAAGGATGTTCATCATTTGCTCCTATCATAGAAGATAATTAAATTGATTCTTGTCATAAGAATGAAATGCCTCTATCGCAAGACTAAAGGTAAGATTATTTAATGAAAAAAAGTAAAAATATTGCACATATTCAATCCTGCGAGAATCAGGGACGAGTGATGGATGCATCTTCCAAACAGTGGGTCTATCGTTTTCTGCCTGCTTCGATATGGTTTTATGCTCAATTAGCACGTTGGGACCGTCCTATCGGGTGGCAGTTACTGATGTGGCCTTGTTTTTGGTCAACAACGATGGCTTTTCTCTCTTATAAAATGCACCAATTACCTTTTATATCAATGTTCTTTCATTGGTGTTGGTATCTCTTTCTGTTCTTTTTAGGTTCTGTAGCGATGCGGGGGGCAGGGTGTACTTGGAATGATCTTATCGATCATCAAATTGATTCTCAGGTAGAGAGAACACGTTCTCGTCCATTACCAACAGGGCATGTGAGTCGTTTTCAAGCAAAGCTTTTTATATTGGTGCAATGTTTGGTTGGTTTAGGCATTCTATCACAATTTAATAGATACAGTTTTTTTCTAGGGATTTCGTCATTGGTAGCAGTTGCACTTTACCCTTTTATGAAACGCGTAACATATTGGCCCCAGTTTTTTTTAGGTATTGCATTTAATTGGGGGGCATTAATGGGGTGGGCAGTTGTGTATGGGAGTCTGAGTTGGTCACCAATTTTACTTTATATGGGATCCATCTTATGGACAATAGGATACGATACAATTTACGCACATCAAGATAAAGAGGATGATGCTACAGTTGGGGTATGTTCTACGGCACTGCTCTTTGGTGAAGGCACCAAGCGTGCTTTGGTCTTTTTATATAGTGGTTTTGTGGTGCTTACCAGCTTGGCATTTTATTTGGCAGAAGTCCCTCTTATTAGCTTTTTGGGGATTTTTATGGCAAGTGTCCACATGTTTGTTCAAATTAAAGTCATTGATATAAATGACAGTTCACAATGTCTCAAGCTGTTCAAATCGAATTCGTTTATTGGTTTTGCGGTTTTCGCTGGTTTAATATGCGGTGGTATATGGATGATGTTTTATCCTGCGATTTAAGAATACGAAGCTAAAAATAAAACCATCGTTATGTAATGCTATCATGAATATGTGTTATAAGATATCGCTTTATCATGCTGACAGATTGTCATTCATATTGAATAACAACTTCAAAAACAATCAGTTTCTCTTATCTTAAATCTTTTTACATTAAATCAATGAAAATGATTTTCTTGCATGTTTATAAACATGGTTCCTGTGTAGGTAAAAACAATTAAAGAGAGAAGTAAAAGTGCTTTCTCTGAACACTCTCCAATATAAGAGCTGTTATAACACTGGGGCTGGCAAATGGTATGATATTGCCTGCATGTACTTGTGCAAGCGTCAAGATAGTGTGGCATAATGTTTTTTACGTTATATTCATGGGCACTGTCGTAAAAGAGCCTTGAGTGCGTTGAGAAATGTTTTTTGCAAAAAGCACATAAATGCGCAACAAAATGGCGTTCTGTTTTACATAAGGAACGTATCCCCATTCAAAAACGAGAGGACCAAAAATATGAAGCAATGCTTTCATTGATTTTTGAATTTCTTGTACTTTACAATTTGCATCGTCTGTCTACATTCTATTTAAGCTTTGTCCTTCTAGCCTTAGAAATCTTTCACAATGTAAAACAACAATCTTAATAAATTTTACTTCTTATCTAAGATAAACTGAAAACCAATTTAATTAAGGATATTCGCTCTCCCCTTTGTTTTAATATAAATTATGATTTCCACTTAGGTCGTTGGGATTGAAATAGGCAAGATTATTTTATCTTTCTACGCTCCATTTGAATATGACAGATGATCTCATTTAAGGTTCGCTGAATATAGCCTTTTCTTTTAAATCAATCTTGATCACTGAAACTTTATTGAAATTATACAGTAAGAAAATGATTATTATCAAAAAAATCCTCATAACCATGAAAGTTTGAAAAATTAGGGATAAAGTTTTTGCCTTTGCCAATTATCCTGTTCAACAGAATCGCGTGTAAAGAGCAAGCGGTCATGTAAACGAAACGGGCGATCACGCCAGAATTCGATAGAAAGGGGTTTAACGCGAAATCCAGACCAATAAGGTGGGCGCGGGATATTTCCGAGTGCATAACGTGTTGTATATTGGGCAATTGCTTTTTCGAGGACAAAACGGTCTTCTAATGGCCGAGATTGTTTGGACGCCCATGCACCAATTCGGCTACTACGCGGCCGGGATTGAAAGTATGCATCTGCTTCTTGAACACTGACTTTTTCAACAATGCCGCGAACTCTGACTTGACGGCGCAGTGACTTCCAGTGAAAACTTAAAGATGCTTTCATTGATTTTAAAATTTCTTTTCCCTTTTGGCTTTCATAGTTTGTATAGAAAACAAATCCTTGGGAACTATAATCTTTGAGAAGTACCATACGAACATTAGGTAATCCGGTTTCATCAACCGTTGCTAATGCCATCGCATTAGGATCATTTACTTCGTTTACGGTTGCCTCTTCAAGCCACTTTGCAAAAAGTGCAAAAGGTTGTTGCATTTGTATAAAATCGTCGTTTGTTTGTACTTTATTGCTCATAATTTCTCCGAATATCCGTGAGTATGAGTGAGAACTCCTTAATTTACTTTATCATTAAAAAAATAAAGTGCTGTTTTTTCTTATTTCGAAAAGCCAATGCCGTCATGTACTATTATGATATTTTAATCGTTTTTTTCTTTAGTATAGAATACAGTGAGCTATATTAAATAAAATATCTCTTTTATATGGTATTTTGGTTTCTTTATAGACATATAAAGGCAGAGAGAAATTTTCTTGAGAAAAGACTGATGAAGCTATGAGGAATATTGAACAACCGATCAGGTGATATTTTGAACACGGAAAAATTGAAAAGAGGGCAATATGCGTGATCCCTACACAATTCTGGGTGTGGCACGTACCGCAAAACCGCAAGAAATTAAATCAGCATTTAGAAAATTAGCCAAGAAATATCATCCCGACCACAATATGAATGATGCAAAGGCTAAAGAAAAGTTTTCTGAAATTAATCAAGCTTATGAAATTATAGGTGATAAAGATAAAAGGGCACAATTTGACCGCGGTGAAATTGATATGGAGGGAAAACCACTTTATCAAACTTATGGTGCTGGTGAAAATTTTAGCAATAGTCATAATCCTTTTTCAAGAGGTGCAAAAGGTTTTGATTTTACTTCCTCAGGAGGGGCAGGTTTTGATGCGAGTGATATTTTTCGTGATCTGTTTGGCAGAAGAGAAGGCTTTTCAAATTCTGCACGATATAATCAACCGCAACAAGGGGCGCATGTTCGTGCCAATCTTTCTGTCACATTGGAGCAAATGGTTGGTGCGGAAAAGGTTGAAGCCGTTTTTCCTAATGGAAAAAGATTAAAAATTAAACTTCCAGACTATGTTGAAGATGGTCAAACCATTCGTTTAAAGGGGCAAGGAGAAGAGGTGACTTATGGGCAAGCAGGAGATGCGCTGATAACCATTCACATTCAAAAACATCCTCGTTTTCGTGTTGAAGGAAGGGCTCTCCATCTTGATTTACCAGTTTCCCTAAAACATGCTGTTCTGGGTGCAAAAGAAGAAGTTGAGACTTTAGAAGGGCGTGTGGTTTTAACGATTCCTGCGTGGTCGAGCTCTGATCGTATTTTACGGTTGAAAGGAAAAGGGCTTCGTTTAAAAAACGGTACAAGAGATGATCTTTATATACATGTTCGTATTATGTTGCCGGAAGGTGGAGATGCTGGATTAAAACAATTTTTGCAAATGCAAAAAAGTTAACATTTGAGCGATATAAAAGCGTAGTTTTTGTTTGCTTTTAAAGCAATTGCTTGAAGAAAAAGTTGACCTATGCCATAGGCAGATAAATAATATTGATTTTAAGTAACAATGGGGCAGTGCTAATGGCTAAGGGTAATGGTTTATTATGCGGCAAGCGTGGTTTAATTTTGGGATTGGCCAATAATCGCTCTATCGCTTGGGGGATAGCTAAAGCAGCAAGTAATGCAGGGGCAGAGCTTGCTTTTACCTATCAGGGAGAAGCGATGAAAAAGCGTGTTGAACCTTTGTCTGAGGAAGTAAAAGGGTTCGTTTGCGGTCATTGTGATGTTTCTGATAGCGCGTCTATTGATGCGGTTTTTAGAGAAATAGAGAAGAAATGGGGCAAGCTCGATTTTTTAGTTCATGCGATTGGTTTTTCTGATAAGGATGAATTAAGCGGTCGTTATATTGATATCAGCGAATCGAATTTTATGATGACTATGAATATTTCTGTTTATTCTTTAACGGCTCTGGCAAAGCGTGCAGAGAAATTAATGTCAGATGGTGGTTCAATTTTAACACTGAGCTATTATGGTGCAGAAAAGGTTGTTCCCAATTATAATGTGATGGGAATTGCAAAAGCAGCTCTTGAAACGAGCGTAAAATATCTAGCAGTAGATTTAGGCCCCCAAAATATTCGTGTTAATGCTATATCTGCTGGACCGATCAAAACCTTAGCGGCTTCTGGCATTGGTGATTTCCGTTATATTTTAAAATGGAATGAATATAATGCTCCTTTACGTCGTACGGTAACGATTGAAGAAGTAGGTGATTCTGCTCTTTACTTTCTTTCAGATTTGTCTCGTTCTGTTACGGGTGAAGTGCATCATGTGGATTCAGGTTATAATGTTATAGGTATGAAAGCTGTTGATGCACCAGATATTTCCGTCGTTAAAGAGTAAAGTTTGGTTTACAAAGTTATTCTTCGATAATGGTAGTGTGAAAAAATTAAAATGGCTCATGGTCTTTTGTAATAAAAAGCTGTTTGTGTACACCTCAACGTAGACTGTAGTTGCCTATATTTTGACAGAGAAACGGGTCATTTTTGTATGTCGCATAATACGTTTGGTCATTTGTTTCGTGTAACAACATGGGGTGAAAGCCATGGAGCTGCTCTTGGTTGTGTCATTGATGGTTGTCCTCCGGGAATTGTTTTTACCCTTTCAGATATTCAATCCTATCTTGATAAACGCAGACCAGGACAATCTCGATATACAACACAGCGTAAAGAGCTGGATAAAGTAGAGATACTTTCAGGGGTTATGACTCAAGACGATGGAACCACATTGATCTCAACGGGAACACCGATTTCTCTATTGATTCGAAATACAGACCAACGTTCTCAAGACTATGGTTCCATTGCTCATCAGTATCGTCCTAGTCATGCAGATTATACCTATGATATTAAATATGGCGTTCGTGATTTTCGTGGTGGTGGACGCGCGTCAGCGCGTGAAACAGCAGCACGTGTTGCAGCAGGTGCTATTGCTCGTAAAATTGTTCCTGATTTGCTTATACGAGGCGCTGTGATAGCAATTGGTCCCCATATGATTAATCGCGATCATTGGAATTGGTCAGAGGTTGATAACAATCCTTTCTTTACGCCTGACGCAAAGATGGTACAGGTTTTTAGTGATTATATTCATAAAGTACGCAAAAGTGGTTCATCTGTTGGTGCTGTTATTGAGATTGTTGCAGAAAATGTTCCGGCAGGTTTGGGAGCACCTATTTACGCAAAACTTGATCAGGATATCGCATCATTACTCATGTCGATTAATGCCGTGAAGGGTGTGGAAATCGGTGATGGTTTTGCAGCAGCTTGCCTGAGGGGAGAAGAAAATGCAGATGAAATGCGGATGGGAAGTGATGGGAAACCATTTTTTTTATCCAATCACGCAGGTGGTATTTTAGGTGGAATATCGAGTGGACAGCCAATTGTCGCCCGTTTTGCTGTGAAACCTACTCCTTCAATTTTAACTCCTCGTCGTTCGATTGATGTTGATGGTAATGAAATAAACGTTGTAACGAAGGGACGCCATGATCCCTGTGTTGGAATTCGTGCTGTTCCTGTTGGTGAAGCGATGGTCGCTTGTGCTATTGCTGATCATTATCTAAGACATCGCGGTCAGGTTGGGTTATTGGGAAGGTGAATGATGGCGTATGACGAAAAAAATATTGTTTCAGCACTTCAAGCTTTTGAGCGTGGTGAAATTGTCGTGGTTACCGATGATGATGACCGTGAAAATGAAGGTGATTTAACGCTTGCTGCTGCCCATTGTACAGAAGAAAAGATGGCGTTTATCATTCGCCATACAACAGGTATTGTTTGTGCACCTATGCCAAAAGAGGAAGCACAAAGGTTTAATCTTGTTCCTATGGTATCGGATAATGATTCGGCGCATCGTACCCAATTTACCGTTACTGTTGATTTTAAACATGGCATAACAACAGGAATTTCAGCACACGATCGTACATTAGCAGTGTGTAATCTTGCGAATGCAAATGCTAGCGCAGACGATTTTGTTCGTCCTGGGCATATTTTTCCTTTGATTGCGCATCAAGGGGGCGTTCTCATGCGTTCAGGCCACACAGAAGCAGCTGTTGATTTATGTAAATTAGTTGGTTTACCGCCCGTTGGTGTTATTGGTGAATTAGTCAATGATGATGGTAGCGTGAAACATGGAGATGAAATTACAAGATTTGCACAAGCCAATCAATTACATATCATAACAGTTGCAGATTTGATTGCTTATCGCCAACGTAAGGAAATGTTGATTCAGCATGTTGGAGAAATGTCTATTGAAACATCAGCAGGCCCGGCTGTCGTTCAAAGCTATAAACTTCCTTGGGAATCTGTTCAACATATTGCAATTATTTTTGGGGATATCCGTAACGGTGAGGATATTCCTGTTTATTTGCATCGTGAAAATATTTTGAAAGATGTTTTTGGTCAATCTTCAGATATTACAGTTATCATGCAGCGAATGATGCAAAAAGAAAAGTGTGGTGTATTTGTTTATTTGCGTGAAGGATCTGTTGGTGTACAATCAGCTGTTAGCAGTCAGGAACGAGCAATGAAGGGGTTGGAAAAGCATGTGCAAGCGATTGAACGCGAAGAAGAATGGCGCCGGATTGGTTTAGGATCACAAATTTTAAAACATTTAGGGATGAGTTCTGTTATTCTTTATGCTTCTAAAGAGCATCATTATGTAGGTTTGGAAGGTTTTGGAATTCGTATATCCAGAACAGATATCTTGTGAGGATTACATGAAACAAGAGATAAAAAAGGGGGATATTACAGCGTTAAGTTTTGAAGAAGCACTTAAGCAACTTGAAGTGATTGTCGAGAATTTAGAGCGTGGTGATGTTCCTTTAGAACAATCGATTGACATTTATGAGCGTGGTGAAGCTCTTAAAAAACATTGCGAGAAGCTCTTAAAAGTCGCTGAAGCTAAAGTTGAGAAAATTCAGCTTTCAGAGGGAGGTGTTCCAGAAGGTGTAGAACCCCTTGATCCTGAATAATATTGGGTAATTTAAAGATATTTATTGCAGGATAAGAGATGCAGTAATGAAATTTAAAAGAGTGTATTTTATCGGTTTTTTTATGAAAGAAGTGAATAAATAAGAAAAATCTCAATCATCACCAATAGAGCATGTTTTCTCGTAAAAATATGTAAAATTACGAATAGAAAAAGAGAAACGGTATACTCTTACCATTACGCTCTTTTTATGAGATAATATTAAGAGAATATTAAGGAGTTTTTTTTGTCTCGAGTATTGACGCCATTACTTGACCGTATTTGTTTACCACATGATTTGCGGGCGTTGGCTGAGTCTGATTTGGTAAGGTTAGCTGATGAGTTACGGAAGGAAACAATTGATGCGGTTTCTGTGACTGGTGGACATCTTGGTGCGGGACTTGGTGTTGTTGAACTTACTGTTGCATTACATTATGTTTTTAATACACCTGAGGACAGAATTATTTGGGATGTTGGTCATCAAGCCTACCCGCATAAAATTTTAACAGGGCGTAGAGAAAAAATTCGCACATTGCGTCAAGAAGGTGGATTATCAGGTTTTACCAAGCGTTCAGAAAGTGTGTATGATCCATTTGGAGCAGGGCATTCTTCTACTTCTATTTCGGCTGGCCTTGGTATGGCAGTAGCAAGTGCCTTGAAAGCAGAAGAAAGGCGGAATGTCATTGCTGTCATTGGTGATGGTGCTATGTCTGCTGGTATGGCTTATGAGGCGATGAATAATGCAGGTGCTTTAGATGCACGTTTGATTGTTATTTTGAATGATAATGATATGTCTATTGCACCGCCTACGGGCGCTATGAGTGCGCATCTTGCTAAGTTGGTTTCTCGTCCCTCTTACCGTAGTTTGCGCGAACGGATAAAAATACTAGGCGAAAAATTGCCTAAGTTCTTTTTAGATAAAGCACGTCTTTCAGAGGAGTTTGCACGTGGCTTTTTGGTTGGGGGAACCTTATTTGAAGAGCTTGGTTTTTACTATGTTGGACCAATAGATGGCCATAATTTAAAGCATTTATTGCCTGTTTTAAAAAATGTTCGCCAATATCCGCATGGACCTGTTTTGGTACATGTTGTGACACATAAGGGTAAGGGATATCCTCCTGCTGAAGCATCATCTGATAAATATCATGGTGTTAACCGTTTTGATATTATAACAGGCAAACAGGTTAAACCGCCAAGCAATGCTCTTTCCTATACGAAGGTATTTTCTAAGGCTTTAATAGAAGAGGCTACACATGATGATAAGATTGTGGGTATAACCGCAGCAATGCCAACGGGGACAGGTCTTGATACTTTTGCTGAAAAATTTCCTGAAAGAATGTTTGATGTTGGTATTGCTGAGCAGCATGCCGTAACTTTTGCTGCGGGCATTGCTTGTGAAGGATATAAACCTTTTGTTGCAATTTATTCTACTTTTTTACAGCGTGCTTATGATCAGATTATCCATGATGTATCGATTCAAAAATTACCGGTGCGTTTTGCCATTGATCGAGCAGGCTTTGTAGGGGCAGATGGTGCAACACACGCTGGCAGTTTTGATATTGTTTTTTTGGCCACTCTTCCTGAATTTGTTGTTATGGCGCCTTCTGATGAAGTGGAATTGATGCATATGGTACGTACTGCTGCCGCTTATGATCAGGGTCCTATTTCTTTTCGTTATCCGCGTGGTGAAGGTGTTGGTATGGATTTGCCACAGCGCGGTGCAATATTAGAGATCGGAAAAGGGCGTGTTCTGCGTGAAGGAAACAGGATAGCCTTTATTTGTTTTGGAACGCGGATGTCAGAAGTTTTGGTAGCTGCTGATATGTTGTCTGCGGAGGGATTATCTACAACGGTAGCAGATGCGCGGTTTGCAAAACCTTTGGATAAGGATTTGATACGCCGTTTAGCTTGTGAGCATGAAGTCTTAGTGACAATTGAAGAGGGTGCGATGGGCGGATTTGGAGCGCATTTATTACAATTTTTGGCGCAAGAAGGGCTCTTAGAACATGGTTTGAAAGTTCGTACATTAAAACTTCCTGATGAATATTTAAATCACGGTTCACCTGAGAAAGTTCTTTCGCGTATAGGACTTGATGCGGTTGGTATTGTCAACACGGTTTTTGCTGCTTTGGGACGTAAAATTCGGACAGTACAGAAAATTCGAGTATGAGATGACTGCCGGAAAAAGGCTTGATATTCTTTTAGTTGAAAAAAACTTTTTTAAAACGCGTTCAAGGGCACGTGATGCCATTATACGTCAAACTGTTAAGGTTAATGGTGAGATTATTTTCAAAGCTGGGCAAATCATTTCTGATGATGCAGAAATTATTGTTTGCGATCCAGCACAAAATTATGTTTCACGTGCAGCATTAAAATTGATCAGTGCACTTGATGCTTTTCCAATTGTCACAAATAAGATAACTGCTCTTGATATTGGTGCATCGACTGGTGGTTTTACACAAGTTCTTTTAGAACGTGGAGCCGCGCATGTAATTGCTGTTGATGTTGGTCATCATCAATTGGATGCACGTTTATCGAACAACAGTGCGATAACCTTATTAGAAGGCTTAAATGTGAGAGATTTAAAACAGGAGCACTTGAACGGACGAAAAATTGATCTCATTGTTTCAGATGTTAGCTTTATTTCTCTTACACTTGCATTACCTCCTGTTTTGTCTTTAGCCTCAAAAGGCGCACAAGCCGTTTTATTGGTAAAACCTCAATTTGAAGTGGGACGTGATTATCTTGGTAAGGGCGGGGTATTAAAAGATCCTTCAATGGCTCAAAAAACTGCGGAAAGAATTTTTGATTGGCTTAATACTCAAAAAGGCTGGAATGCAAAAGGTTTACTTCTCTCCCCTA
This sequence comes from Bartonella sp. MM73XJBT, assembly GCF_028618465.1. NCBI lineage: Bacteria > Pseudomonadati > Pseudomonadota > Alphaproteobacteria > Hyphomicrobiales > Bartonellaceae > Bartonella > Bartonella sp. MM73XJBT. The sequence continues at coordinate 65,804 of NZ_JAQISY010000007.1, forward strand.
TTGCGGGCGGTGATGGCAATTTGGAATATTTGTTATTCGGAGAAAAACAACAGTGAATAACAATGTCATAATTGATCATATGGCAGCGAATGGTCATGGTGTCACAAAAACATTGAATGGCTTTGTTTATGTTCCTTTTACTTTACCAAGAGAGTCTGCTGAAATTGCTATTCATGGCAAATACGCGACACTCATAGCATTAAAAGAAAAATCACCAGAGCGTATTGACGCTCTTTGCCAGCATTTTGGAGAATGTGGAGGCTGTGCACTTCAACATTGGCACGCTGATGCTTATCATATATGGAAGCGACAACTGGTTGTGGATGCATTAAAAGAATATGGACTTGATGTTGTTATTTCGCCTTTAGTCGAATGTAAGCCTTATAGCCGACGGCGTATTACTCTAACAGCTTCTATAACATCACAAGGTTATAAGTTAGGTTTTAATCGTTATCTTTCTCATGAGATTATAGCTGTTGAGGAATGTCCAGTAAGCTGTTTAGAGATTATAACTAAACTAGGCGATATCAGGAAGCTTTGTGCTATTCTAAGCAGTGATGCTAAACGATTTCATATTACCATAACACACATTGCAAATGGTTTAGATGTTGCTTTGAGCGGTTGTATTATACGCCATGAGTCAGTTCGTCAGAAAATGGTTTATACAGCTCTATCATGTGGAATTACACGTTTATCCGTTGAAGGAGAAGTTTTGGTTGAACAAGAAAAACCATTGGTTTACTTTGGAAATGTCTGTGTTGAATTTCCTGCTGGTGGTTTTCTTCAAGCAACCTCTGAAGCAGAAAATATCATGGGCAATATTATTTTAAATCATTTTAAAAAAGCAAAGAATGCTCTTGATTTATTTTCAGGGATGGGAACATTTACCTTACCTATGGCCAAAAAGATGAATGTTCATGCGGTAGAAAATAATGAAACAGCATTAGCAAATTTAGCTTCGGCAGCACGTTTGGCGTCCGGCTTAAAAACAGTAACTTGTGAAAGGCGCGATCTTTTCCGCCGTCCACTTTCTGTAAAAGAACTTGAGTGTTTTGACGCTGTTGTTTTCGATCCTCCACGTGCTGGTGCATGGGAACAAGTAGGTGAATTAGCGAAGACAACAATCCCTCATGTTGTGGCTATTTCATGCAATCCTGTGACCTTTGCTCGTGATTTATCTCTCCTTGTTGCAGGGGGGTATACGGTAGAACAAGTCATACCAATTGATCAATTTTTATGGTCACCACATGTTGAAATTGTTGCTCTTTTAAGCAAGCGCAAAGCAAAGACTGGCTGGAAACTTTAACCTCAATGAAAAAGCTCTCTTAAATTTCGTTTAAGATTTTTAAAAACCAAATTGCTTTTGTTTTTTATAAAATAACTTATAAATTAGTTTACAATAATAGTGCGTTTCTTTTCAGATTGAATGAGAACACCGAATACAATAGAATTTTTTTTGTTTCATTTTGTGATGAAACAAAAAAAAGCATTTTTTGCCTTTCATAAGAGGAAGTAACGTACAAATAAAAACTGTTTGAGAAAAGATGAATATATCTCTTCTCTAAATCTCCCTAATCTAAAAGGAAGGGACAACACTTTGAAATGATAAAGATAATGCTGCTGCAAGCTCATTATTACGTTATAAGTGCTGTTCCACCAATTGTCATATTATTCATTCGCAAATGAGGTTGTCCGACACCAACAGGAACATTTTGTCCAGCTTTCCCACACATACCGATACCATTATCAAGTTTGCTATCATTACCAATCATTGTGATACGTTTCATAGCATCTGGCCCGTTTCCGATAAGGGTTGCACCTTTAATGGGGGCGACAATTTTGCCATTTTCTACTCTATAAGCTTCGGTACATTCAAAAACAAATTTTCCAGAAGTAATATCAACTTGTCCTCCGCCAAACGAAACAGCATAAATACCACTTTTGAGCGAGGAGAGAATCTCTTTGGGTGTTTTATCACCTCCTAGCATGATCGTATTGGTCATTCTAGGCATTGGTGCATGTGCATAGGACTCACGTCTCCCATTTCCCGTTGGCCTCACCCCCATAAGTCGGGCATTCAGCCTGTCTTGCATAAAACCAATGAGTCTTCCATCTTCAATAAGAACGTTATATCCTGATGGGGTTCCTTCATCATCAATGGTAAGTGAACCACGACATTGGGGAATTGTACCATCATCAACAACTGTAACACCTTTTGCTGCAACTTGTTGACCCAAAAGTTCAGAAAAAGCAGAGGTTTTTTTACGGTTAAAATCACCTTCCAAACCATGGCCTACGGCTTCATGAAGCATAACGCCGGGCCATCCATTAGCTAACACAACATCAAATGTCCCTGCTGGTGCTGCTTCTGCTTCTAAGTTGATGAGGGCCATACGTAAGGCTTCATCTGCAGCTTTTTTCCAATTTTCTTCACGAATAAATTGGCTAAATGCTTGTCGTCCACCACATCCATAGAAGCCATTTTCTCGCCGACTACCTTCAGCCGCAACCACAGATATAGAAAGACGTACAAGAGGACGCACATCACGAACCAGATATCCATCCGCCCGTAAAATTTCAACATGCTGTAGTGAACCAGAAAGAGAAACGGTCACTTGATGCAATTTATCATTTTTAGCTCGTAAATAGGCATCAATTTTTTGCAAAAGTGCACTTTTTTCTTCAAATGATGGGGCATCAAGGGGATTATGTGGTTGATAAAGTCTTTTATTGGTTTTTTGCGGTGCGACACTATAAGATCCTGCATGATTATGATAGGTGACAGCTTTTGCTGCTTCACGAGCACGTTTAAGTGCAGCAGCGGATAATTCACTAGAATGCGCATATCCAGTTGATTCTCCAGCAACCACACGCAGACCAAATCCCATATCTTGATGAAAGGAGCCATTTTTAAGCTGTCCATTATCAAATAAAAGAGTTTCGCTTTCTGTATATTCTAAGTAAAGCTCACCATCATCGGCATGATGAAGCGTTTCTTGTACAAGTGATTGCACTTGAGATGCAGCAATATCAAAATGATCGATAAGCGATTTCATAAGAATTATCCTATTTTCATGGGCACTGAGAAGGTTTCCATTTATTTTATTTAAAAAGCAGTGAAGTGTACTATAAAGCTTTATTCATTGAATGTGCGCCGATTCTCTTATGTTGGTAGAGTTGCATAGGCATCACTCAGACCATTGAGATCAACAAGCCCACCAATTGCTTGCTCAGGAGTTGTGAAAATAAAATAGGTTGCTGTTTTACCTTTTAAAAAGCGCTGTAGGATATCTTCTTTGAGAACAGCTTCAGCAACACAATTATCACCAAGACACCGACGATATTCTAATCTTCCCATATTTTTATCATCAATTTTAAGTCCAACACCAGGGCGCAACTCAACGCGACTTGGAACAAAAACACGCATCAGAGTTCCTTGATTTTTAGGGAGTTTGTAGAAGGTAATACGAAGTGTAATGTCTTGACGATTTTGTGTGTGTATATTTTGTACAACTTCACATTGCATATTAGGTGTGCCAGGTGGCAAAGAACAAACTTTTGTCCATGCACCATAGGTTTGTGGGGCAGGGACATTTTGTACATGAAATGTTTGTGCAGTAGCATGATTGAGAGACACATTATAAAGTGTGCAAATAACAGCACTAACAAAGAAATTTTTTTTTAGTAATTTTAAAAGTACCACAGAAAACCCTAACTCCCTCACCACTATAGCCTTATTGTACAGCTCTGTATAAAAATAAATTCTCAAACCGCAATCATAGCATTATAACACAAAACCATTATATACGAAAACATATTAATCTATATATACGAAATAAAGGCAAAAATAAAAAAAGCAGCATATCACAGAAGGGTGGGTGTTTAGCCTTGCTTTATGATATTTGGTATGGTGTACTTTTTATGATACATTTGTAGTGTAAAAATAATATATGTTGAAAAATGTATTTTTTGCAAATATTTCCATCTATTTTTAGAGGATGCAGGTAGGAGAAACATCCTAATATGTTCTCTAAAACGCTGTGGTATTAATGAGTCATTCCCATATGCCAGACGTATTTGTTTGTGGATGACAGAAATGAAAAAGGTCGTTGAGTGGAATGTCTGTTTCAAGAGAATTATCAGCTGTAGCTGGTAAATCAATGCTGCCAAAATCCAGTATTGGTGATTATATCACGTTATTAAAACCCCGGGTTATGTCGCTTGTTGTCTTTACAGCTTTGGTTGGACTGGTAGTGTCACCTGTTTCGATACATCCATTTTATAGTTTTTTAGCAATTTTTTGTATTGCTGTAGGTGGTGGTAGTGCAGGGGCACTGAATATGTGGTATGATGCTGACATTGATGCAGTGATGGAACGTACCAAAAATCGTCCCATTCCTATGGGTAAAATCACCCCCAAGAGAGCGTTTATTTTTGGCATGATTCTTTCTATGCTTTCTGTATTGATAATGGGAATCTTTATTAATTGGTTTGCAGCATTTTTTCTTGCTTTTACAATTTTCTTTTATGTTGTCATCTATACGATTTGGCTAAAGCGTATAACGCCACAAAATATTGTTATTGGTGGTGCCTCTGGAGCTTTTCCGCCAATGATTGGATGGGCTGCGACAACAGGGACTGTGAGTCTTAACAGTTTCTTGTTATTTTTAATCATTTTTATGTGGACACCGCCACACTTCTGGTCTCTTTCCCTCTTTTCATCTCTTGATTATGAGGCAGCCGGCATTCCTATGATGCCTAATGTACGAGGTGTGTATTCAACAAAAAAACAGATCTTATTTTATACTATTCTTATGGCAATATCTGCAGTCGGACCTTATATCACTGGTCTTGCGGGAATTTTTTATGGTATTTTTTCGACAGTTTTAAGTATTATCTTTATTTATTTTGCTTATCGTTTATGGAAATCTGATACGTATGACGCAACCATTGTAATGGCAAAAAAAGTGTTTTTCTTTTCGTTATTTTATTTGGCTGCTCTCTTTGGAATTCTTTTGATTGAATCTCTTGTATGGCGCTTTATTGCCTTTTAGTACAGCGGAATGAAAGGGCAAACTTAAAAGCTATTTATCTTAAAACAAATTCTATGAGAATAGGCTATAGGGTACACGTCATGATAGAGGAAGACAGTATTATCAATTTTCCTCTTTATATGGTTTGTATAGTATATAAAGGTGGTTTATTCGAACATAGAGTAAAAGTTAGAGATATTAAGGATAGTTTATGTCTATACTTCCTCCTTTAACAATGCGTCTTTGTACTCCCCGTGGTTTTTGTGCGGGAGTTGATCGTGCCATTCAGATTGTTCTGCTTGCATTAAAAAAATATGGTGCGCCAGTGTATGTTCGTCATGAAATTGTGCACAACCGCTATGTGGTTGAAGGATTGCAGCAACGTGGGGCGGTTTTTGTTGAAGAACTTGATGAGATTCCAGAACAATACCACAATCAACCTGTTGTATTTTCTGCTCATGGTGTGCCAAAATCTGTACTAGAAGAGGCACGTCGCTATAATTTGTTTTATCTTGATGCAACATGTCCATTGGTTTCTAAAGTTCACAAACAAGCCATACGGCATCAACGTCATGGTCGGCATGTTATATTGATTGGCCATTCTGGTCATCCTGAGGTGATTGGAACAATGGGACAGTTGGAAAAAGGAGCTGTGACATTAATTGAAACGGTTGAAGATGCTTTACATTATCAGCCCGACGAGCCCGATAAATTAGGATTTGTCACGCAAACAACGCTTTCTGTTGAAGATACAGCAGAGATTCTTGATGTACTACAGCGACGTTTTCCTACATTAGAAGCTCCAGCGGCGGAATCAATTTGCTATGCAACGACGAATCGACAAGAAGCTGTGAAAGCAGCAGCAATGGGAAGCGATTTATTTTTGATTGTTGGAGCACCAAATTCTTCTAATTCACGACGTTTAGTGGAGGTCGCTGAGAGATTTGGTGCGCGGCAATCTGTTTTAGTCCAGCGTGCGGATGAAATTGATTTTGATCGCCTTAGAGCTCTTTCTGTTGTGAGTCTCTCAGCTGGAGCTTCTGCTCCTGAAATTATTATTGATGAAATCATTTCTGCTTTTCGAGAGCGTTATAATGTTACAATAGAATTGGCAGAAACAGCAGTAGAAACAGAAACATTTTTGGTGAGTCGCAATTTACGTGATATCACTTTAACACCTCAAGATATGGCATTTGTTAATGGTCGAGTTGAAACACTAAAAAATGAAAATCAGGATACACCTATGCCTGTAACGAAAGTAAAATAATGGCGGTTCATACAGACGTTCAACAAGATGATTTGAAGTTTTTTTTGACGCACTATTCGATAGGTTCGCTTGTATCCTATCAAGGTATAGAGGAGGGAATCGAAAATTCTAATTTTATGCTTTATACAACAGAAGGCAGGTTCATCCTAACACTATATGAAAAACGTATTTCAAAGAATGATTTGCCTTTTTTTTGCAGTCTTATGCAGCATTTAAATCAGCATGGTATTCCTTGTCCTCAACCAGTTATGCAAAATGACGGGACAACAATTGGTGAATTAGCAGGACGCCCTGCTGCTATTATCACTTTTCTCGAAGGAATGTGGATTCGCCAACCTAATGTATTTCACTGCGGTGAAGTGGGAACTGGTTTAGCGCAATTGCATTTAGCAGGGCAGGATTTTACACTCACTCGTAAAAATACTCTTTCTATTATGAATTGGAGATTATTATGGGAACATTGCCAAACAAACCAAGATGCGTTGTTAAGAGAGTTTGGACAAAAAATTAATATGGAATTGTTTTTTTTACAAGAAAATTGGCCATCAAATTTACCAACCGGCATTATTCATGCTGATTTATTTAATGATAACGTATTTTTTTTGAACCATCGTCTTTCTGGTATTATAGATTTCTATTTTGCTTGTAATGATTTTTTTGCTTATGATCTAGCTATATGCTTAAATGCTTGGTGTTTTGAACAAAATTATTCCTATAATCTTACCAAAGCACGTAGGCTATTAGAAAATTATCAAAAAATAAGGCCATTACTCTCTTTAGAATTGAATGCAATGATTTTGTTGGCACGTGGTGCATCTTTACGTTTTTTACTCACGCGCCTTTATGATTGGTTTAATACACCGCCAGAGAGCCTTGTTATTAAGAAAGATCCACGGGAATATTGGCACAAGCTTTGTTTTTTTAGTAGTGTAGGTTCATTGAATGAATTAGGTTTTTGAATTCTATGTTAAATCAACAAAAAATCGTTGAAATTTATACAGATGGTGCTTGTTCCGGTAATCCTGGAGTTGGAGGATGGGGAGCAGTTTTGCGCTGGAATGGTCATGAACGTGAACTTTATGGTGGAGAAGCACACACCACCAACAATCAAATGGAACTGATGGCAGCGATTTATGCATTAAAAGCGCTTAAAGAGCCTTGTTCAGTCGATCTTTATACAGACTCGGTTTATTTACGCAATGGTATCTCTACATGGCTTGAAGGTTGGAAAAAAAATAATTGGCGTACGGCATCGAAAAGTCCTGTAAAAAATATGCAGTTATGGCAAGCTCTGGAAGATATCTGTTCTCATCATACTGTGAGATGGCATTGGGTAAAAGGGCATGCTGGTCATCCAGACAATGAGCGCGCGGACGCACTTGCTCGCAAAGCAATCACTGAATATCGTGAAAACGGATATTTTTCAAAATAGTTTTTTGCAAGCTGTTCTTTTTTATCATGAAGTAGAAAAAGTAAGTTCCTATAAGAAATATATCTCGATGTTTTCAGACGCATTTCACAATGTTACCCATGAAGACTATAACGTAAAAACCATGAGGTATCACTGTCTTTATATTATGGGCACCATCATACTCTTTTTTTTAGTTCAAAATGTTATGCCAGTCCTTGCATGAAGGCGCTTCATAAAAGATATTTTTACTCTTTTCTTGAATGGTTTTTAGCTACATGTTGTTTCTTTCTGTAACATGCAATGGAATAATTTTATGGATTCATCATGAGCAGGCTTAAAATGAGAAAAACGTACAATATGCGAGCTTTTCATGAAAGCTGTAGAAATGTTGACTATAAGAGTATAAATGTTCCACTGAAAGCATGATCTTTAAAAGAAATTGTATAAAAAATGGTGTGATTTCCGCTATCTGGTATGAAAGAGAGAGGGGCACTAAAGAGTGTGTATTCTGCGTTCTCACTGATTTTTTTTGCTGGTCCAATTTGCATTTCACCTCCATCTAAAAAGAGAGAAGAAGGTGAGATTTTATTGTTATTTTGTATTTTGATGAGGAGAGTATTTGTTTTTTTTTCAGCACTTATTTTAAATTCATGATGGGTAGTCAGAGGTAAGGCATTTTGAGCTTGTTTTAGCAGGGATAAAGGGAGGAGGATGTTTTTTTGAACAGATGGAGAAAAATCAAAGTCGACCGTAACCGGAAGACAGATTTTATGACATAATCCAAGCGTTAAAGTGCCATTTAAGTCTTTTTTTACACCAGAAATACTGAAAGGCAATACCACTTTATTTTTATAGCCTAATGACCAGTTATTTTCTGTTTCATAAAGCTGTGGTGTGGGGTAGAAAATTTCATAAGACACCTGTTGGTTAAAATAAAAAGAAGGTGCTATGCCTGAATTACCTGGATTACGCCAGTACGTTTTCCATCCTGGTTTCAGAACGATTTCGATAAAGCCCTCTCTTATTCCAGAATGAGAGGGTTTAGTCATAGCTAATCTGATACGACCACCTTCCGATTCATACCAAGATGTTGTAAAAAGAGATGTATTTTGTTCTATTTGAGCACTGATGGGTATGTTAAATAGTTCTAAAATTATGAATGTTAAGCTTAAAGTAACGGAAAGTTTTTTATAAAGGCGAATGATAATATTTTTTAAATTCGTAAATATTTGAATTTTTTTCATTGGAGCTTTATTTTCCTATTGTACTAACTAAAGTGAACCTTATCATGTGAACTATGGAGAATAACAGATTGATGAAGCAGTGTAATGGCTTTTTAGGTGGACAGTTGCTCATAGCAATGCCTGGGATGAATGACAAACGCTTTATTCGTTCTGTTATTTATGTTTGTGCACATTCTGATGCCGGTGCTATGGGAATTATTCTCAATCAATTGCACCATATTGATTTTCCAGAGCTTTTGCTTCACCTTGGAGTTATAAACAGCGGTCAAAAAAAATGTCTTTCTGATCCAATAAAAAAGTTTCCAGTACGTTATGGTGGACCAGTTGATCCTTCACGTGGTTTTGTCCTGCATTCTGATGATTATGCTTGTGAAGAAACTGTTTCTATTGCAGATAAAATTTGCTTCACTGCAACCATTGATATATTAAAAGCGATCAGTTGTGAAAAAGGCCCTCAACATGCACTCATAGCCTTAGGATATGCAGGATGGAAAGCCGGACAGCTTGAGGCAGAAATATCTACAAATGGTTGGCTGATAAGCCCCACATCACCTAGTTTTCTTTTTGAAAGCGATTTAAGCCGTAAATATGATGAAAGCTTGGTTCGCATGGGGATCAACCCTGCCTATCTCGCTTCTGAAATGGGGCATGCATAAAATTCCACTATTTCCTGACTTTTTGATTTGTACAATGTTCTATACATCATGTTTCATTGTATAAGGGAAATGATTTTGCACGAGAGTGATTAATTCTTCGATGGCAATTGGCTTAGTAATCAGTGTGCTTTGAACGTATTTACAACCTTCTTGGCGTAGGAAGAGTGCTTCTTTTTCATTTTCAACACCTTCTGCGATGATCTGCAAATTAAGATCAGTTGCCATATTAATAATAGATTTGAGAACAAGCTTCTTCTTAACAGAATCGATTGAGATCAGTGAACGATCTAATTTCACCATGTCGAATGGATAACGCACAAGATAAGCAAGTGATGAATAACCTGTTCCAAAATTGTCGAGTGCAAGATTCATTCCAAGAGCTTTAATTTGTTCAAGAAAATGAGCTGATTGTTCAGGATTTTTTCTTAAAACGAATTCGGATATTTCTATCATCAAAGCGCCTTTGTTCAGGGGGTGACGAAGCAGAGCAGAGCGCAATTGACTGATGACGCGAGGATGAACCATTTCCGTGCTTGGTAAATTGATGGAAATAAAGAAAGATTGTTGAGAAAATTTTTCTTGTACATTGGTAAGATCAATAACAACATTATCAATGATAAATTGTGCCAAATCCATAACGATTTGTTCATTTTCTACAATCTTGATAAAATCAGAGACATTGAGAGTTCCATAATTGGGATGATGCCATTCTACAATTGTTTCAAAACCAATAATGTGTCCATCTGATAAATTAAGGATAGGATGATAGAGGATTTTTATTTCATCACGTTTTATGGCATAATGAATACCTTTCGCCATTGTGTTATATTCAATGCCTAGTGTGCGAAAATTGGGACGAAAAGGTTCAATATGATTACCACCCATTTGTTTTGCATGAATCATTGCCAGTTCGCTATCATTTAAAATATCTTTAGCGGTTGATCGACTTTCACTCCATGTGACCAAACCAATTGATGTTGAAAGCGTTATTTGTTTTTCCGTAAGTGAAATAGGTGCTGAGATTGTTTTATGCAGATGATCCGCAAAGGCTGCAATTTTCTGTGGCTCAGTTTCACTGAGTAAAATGATTGCAAAACGGTCTGCAGAAAGACGTGATAAAGTATCTTGAAAATGAATAAGGCGGCTTAAACGACGTGCTATGATAAGCAGTACAGTGTCACCAACCGCTATGCCTAATTTGCGATTAATTTGGCGGAAATTATCAAAGTCAATCATAAAGACGGTTGGTCTAATTTTGATATTTGCTTTAGCCAAAGAGGTATAGTTTTGTAGTCTGTCGAAAAAAATTTGTTGGTTAGGCAGTCCCGTTAAGCTGTCATGAATAGCATCATGCAATAAGCGTTCTTCGGCTTTTTTGTGGTTGGTAATATTGACAATAGTCCCAATGACACGTGTAATTTTTCCATCTTTTTGCATAGCAGGGCGTGCGCGAAGGGAAAACCAATGGTAATAGCCACCACCAGAAGACAGTCTAAAAATTTGATCAATACGTCCTTTTTTATTTTTAAGAATAATATCCAAGACAGCTTGAAAGCGTTCACGATCATCGTGGTGCAAGGCTGATATCCAATTACGCATAGGACCATTGAGTTTATGGGTTTCAATTCCAAAAAGGTTTGTCATATTTGGGTGTACGACAATACGATCACGCTCAACATTCCAATCCCAAATAATATTTCCAGCTCCTTTTGCGGCAAGCACTTGTTGCTCAAGGTCGGAAAATATTCCTTCATGGAAAGCATCATTGGAAAAAGTTTGTTGCAAGACAGTAAAGCTGATAAGAAGTACAATGAGCACTAATCCTCCAGCAAGTGCTGGCTGAATAATATCGTTGTTTAAATATCCTGCGATGCAGGCATAAGCTCCTACACACCAAAAGCTAATGAGCAGCCATGTTGGGATAAGCATGATGGCGCGGTCATAGTTTCGTAGTGAAAAATAGCTGATTAAAATGATACCAAGCACAGCGGTGAGGCCACATGACAGGCGGGCGATACCCGCTGCTCTGGTTGGATCATAAATGGCAAATGCTCCAAGACCACAAAAAGCGATAGTCCATACAATCGCACCATAACTAAAGTGATAGTGCCAACGGTTAAGACATAGATAGGTAAAAAGAAAAATAAAGAGTGTAGCAGCAAGTGCTACTTCTGTAGCAGCACGCCAGATTGGTTGCGTTGTGAGCGTCACGGCAAAGAATTTATTTAAAAAGTTAAAGTCGATGCCAATATAAAAAAGTACTGCCCAAGCAACAGCCGCTGTTGCGGGAAAAAGTCCTGTTCCACGAACAACGAAAAGAACAGTTAACAAAAGAGCTAAAAGACCGGATATGCCAAGAAGAATACCATGATAAAGCGTATAAGAATTAATGGCATCCTTATAGGTTTCAGGTTGCCATAAATAGATTTGCGGTAGATTTACAGAGTTAAGTTCTGCAACAAATGTAACGACAGCACCCGGGTTAAGGGTAATACGAAAGATATCAGAGTTTGCACTAGACTGGCGGTCGAGAGAAAATCCTTCACTTGGAGTGATGGATTGAATTCGTGCTGATCCAAGGTCTGGCCAAATAAAGCCTGAATGAGCCATGCGATAATGGGGAGCGACGATAAGACGGTCGATTTGTTCATCCGTTGGGTTTGCAAGAGAAAATACCGCCCAGTTTCCAGAAAATTTTTCACTTTTTGCCTGCACTTCAATACGCCATACGATACCATCTGGTCCTGGTGCTGTACTGGTTTGAAAGATAGAACTATTTGTATGGTAGATTTCGATTGCTTTTGAAAGGTCAAGAGCAGCATCTTGAGGAGAAATTTTAACGGGCTCAATTGCTTGTGCTGACGTAAGGTGGACAAAAGAACTGATGACGATAATGAAAATGATGTCAATGATTTTATGCAAACTCTTCACAATGTCCCACTCTCAAATATTTTAGGATATTTCATTTTAAATTAGATTTTCGAGAAAAAACATCCACCTTTTATCATTTGTGTTACATAATAAGCGGTTATTATTTCTTTTGAAAAGTTGTACTATTTGATACAAAAACAAATTCCCACCTGTTTGCTTCAATGAAGTTTGAAGCCGATAGCAATTTACATTTTTGTAAGGCAAAATTAAGCTATGAGTTGTCAAATTTCATAGATATACTTCTGCTTATCAAATACTTTATCACATGAAGTGGGGATTGGGTAGTTTGGTACAGCTTTTTGATAAATATTTCCCAAACTTATTTAGCAAAAAGAATTTTTGTGAAATTTTTTTTAACATAAAATCTGTGTATTTTATTATACTGCTGCTTTTAAAAGTAATTTTCTATATATCTCATATGTGCGAACACGTTGAGAATATTTTAAATCTTACTTTATTTTGCAGGAAAGAATTGATGTTAAATCATCAAAATTCATGATGGGTCCAACGGGACCTACAGCGGCTAATGTTGGAGTGGAATTGATAAAAAGGCGATGTGCTAGATCAGTTAATCTTGCAGGAGTAATGAGATCTAAACGTTCAATTGTTTCGGATATAGGAATTGGTCGACCGTAAAGAAGCATTTGACGGGCAATAAGATGTGCTTGACTGGATGGATTTTCCTGCGACATGGTAAGGTTTGCACGATATTGCGCTTGTGCACGTTGGAGTTCATTGGCATGAATATTTTTTCCTGCCTGAGAGAGCTCATCAAGAATTACGGGAAGCAGTTCTTTAAGCCCTTTTTGTCCCGTGGCAGCATGAATGCCAAACAGTCCAGTATCGGAAAATCCCCAATGAAAAGCATAAATAGAATAGCATAATCCACGCTTTTCTCTTACTTCTTGGAAAAGGCGTGAGGACATGCCACCGCCAAGAATAATGGAAAGAATTTGGGTAGCATAAAAGTCGCGTGCATGATAAGCACGCCCTTCAAACCCTAGAACAATTTGTGTATCCATTAAATCGCGATATTCGCGAAAGTCACCGCCAACGTAATTGGCAAGGTTTGTAAGAGGGGCTGTTGAATGAGGGCGAAAAGTACTAAGGCGACTTTCAACTTCTCGCAAGAAATTTTCGTGCTGCACAGCTCCTGCTGCCACAATGATCATACGGTCTGCACTGTATTGTTTATTCATAAAATTATGAAGGTCAGCAGAGGTAAATGATTGAATTGTTCCTGGCGTTCCTAAAATCGAGCGCCCAACCGATTGGTGACGAAAGGCTGTTTCAGTAAAGTAGTCAAAAACAATATCATCAGGAACATCATGAGCGGCACCAATTTCTTGAAGGATAACTTGTTTTTCTCGTTCTAATTCCTCTTCGTCAAATTTTGAATGCATCAAAATATCGGCTAGAATATCAATAGCAAGTGGGATGTCGCCTTTGAGAACGCGGGCAAAATAGGCTGTTGTTTCGGTGCTGGTTGTGGCATTAATTTCGCCACCAACATCTTCAATATCGCTTGCAATTTGGAAAGCTGTACGATTTTCCGTTCCTTTGAAAGCCATATGTTCAAGAAGATGGGCGATACCGTGTTGTGTGAAGGACTCATTGCGTGAGCCAACTTTCACCCATATCCCGAGTGCTACACTCTCAATTTGTTGCATTGTATGTGTGGCGATAGTCAAACCATTACTAAGGCGACTGATATCTACACCCATGTGTTCACTACTCCATTAAACAGGACCAATACCGCATTTTAAGAGTATTGGAATATTGTTGATTTGAATTAATGCAGCTAAATTTAATAAGATGCACGCGATTTAAGAGAAATGTAATCTTTTATTATTTTTTCATCATTAGCAAGACCTATAAAATGTTCTTCGCGTTCCATTAAATCGTTGAGACAAGGAGGCTGAGGGGGATTGAATCCACAGGCATTTTTGATAGCATCAGGAAATTTAGCAGGATGTGCGGTAGCAAGAACGATCATTGGAATATGGGGTTGTTTATTTTCGCGTGCCACTTTAAGCGCAACAGCTGTATGTGGATCAATGAGATAACCACTCTCCTTATAAACACTATCAATTGTTTGTGCTGTTTCTGTTATATTACTTTTCCCAGCAGAAAAAAGAGAACGAATATTTTTAAGCTGCTTTTCGTTAAGATTAAAATATCCTGTTTTTTTCAAGTTTTCCATTGCATTGCGAATCCACAATGGATCACGTTCACCACTCTCAAACAGTAAACGTTCAAAATTAGAAGAGACTTGAATATCCATAGAAGGTGATGTTGTGTGGGTTATTGGTTGTATTTCATAAGTACCACTGGTTAATGTGCGCACAAGAATATCATTATCATTTGTTGCAATGATGAGTTTGGCAATGGGTAATCCCATACGTGCAGCAACATAACCTGCAAAAATATCACCGAAGTTTCCAGTAGGAACAGTAAAGGAGACAGCTCTATCGGGAGCACCTAAGGAAAGTGCAGATGAAAAATAATAAACAATTTGCGCTATAATACGCGCCCAATTTATGGAATTAACTCCTGAAAGTGCTTTTTTTTGTCGGAAATTATGGTCATTAAACATTGCTTTGACAAGTGCTTGGCAATCATCAAAATTTCCTTCAATGGCGATGGCATGAATATTGGTACTTTGATTCGTCGTCATTTGCCTTTGTTGAACGGGTGATACGCATCCTTTGGGAAATAAAATAAAAACATCTGAGTTTTCTCTTCCTGCAAAGGCTTGTATCGCAGCACCACCTGTATCACCTGATGTGGCAGCGATAATTGTTGCGTGTTTCTTTTTTTTAGTCAGAATGTTATCTATTAGTCGAGAAAGAAACTGCATTGCAACATCTTTAAATGCTAAAGTAGGACCGTGAAAAAGCTCAAGGATGAATTCATCTGTTCCAGTTTGTCGTAACGGACAGATGGCTGGATGACGA
Organism: Bartonella sp. MM73XJBT; assembly: GCF_028618465.1. NCBI lineage: Bacteria > Pseudomonadati > Pseudomonadota > Alphaproteobacteria > Hyphomicrobiales > Bartonellaceae > Bartonella > Bartonella sp. MM73XJBT. The sequence goes on from NZ_JAQISY010000007.1 coordinate 81,303, forward strand.
AAGACAGCATAAGATTCAGCAATCATCTTTTCAAAAGAGTTATATTCAATTTCGTTATTCACAAAAGGCCAAAGAATGGTTTTAGCAATTGTCGCATAGGATTGACCGCGAAGCGCTCGTAATGCATCAAATGATAATTGAGGAAATTTTTCTGGAAGATAAAGGCCTCCATCACTAGCCAGTCCAGTCATGATAGTTTCAGTAAAGCCTAAAGCAGGAGCCTCACCTCTCGTGCTGATATATTTCATAGGTTTTTTCCTTCGTTTAGTCCCAGAAATTTGGTAGATTTATTTATTTCATGTTTTTAATAATATTTAAATTATGAAATGAATAGAAGTTTGTTTTCTTATTTTTATAAAGAAATCAGTAGAATGGTCTCTATTGAATATTAAGACATAATACATTGAATATTCATAAAATTTTGTCATGGACGAGAAATATTTTTCTATTTTCCTTTGCTTGTTTTGTAGTTCATACTCACCATCACACTTATCAGCATAAGATCACTATTTAGGTAAGCGTTCATCGAGAACGTGTCTTGCCAAAACGGAATTGTTCTTAAGTATTGTTTATTCTTACTTTAATTAACAATTTATATGAAATTAATTTTTTAAAAGAGTATCTTATGATTTATCTTGGAAAATTTATGAGGTAATTTCATGGCATTCTATACATAAATTATGCCTCTAGAGGAATTCTTGTTTCATCTCAAGATCATTTTTCATCTTAGAAGTTATTATATTTACTCCACGAATATTATTCGTAAGAGGTTAGATTATACATAGAAAGCACAAAAACAGCCTGCCTATTTATATAAGACAGACTGCAATTTAATGCTACTTTGAAAGTAGAGAAAAGTAAGCAAATAACTTTTTCTTATTTAGCTTTAGTTATACCTACTGCCCATCCGATTATCCCAGTCAATACGGACATAAGAAGTCCGGTTACAAAACCCACACCAAGAGCTCCTGTTGTCGTTAAAAATCCCAACGTAATAGGCTCAAAAACCTTTTCTATTTTTCCTTCAAAAGCAACTTCATTTTTTGTTTCATGAAAGGCATTTGGTGCATAGAAGAGAGAGGCAATATTGACAGCTTTTTTCTTTCCTTGTTCCATGACAGCAACAGCAATATTTTCTCTCTGATGATCACTTTTGAAATGATTTGCATGAGTATTTACAACGTGTGAAAGAAAAAAAGCAGCTGCTATAAAAACACTTAGTAAGTTATTTTTAACTATTTTGATCATAACTTTACCTCAATTTATATTTTTATTAAATACAATAGAATACAATCGTAAGAAAAGTAATTTTAAAAATATATAAATGATTTTTAAATATTTTAATTTTTATTATAGATAATTAATTAATAGATAGATTATCTATTTCTTACGATTTATACTGAAATTTTGATTTTAACGAGATGATTTAAAAATCATTACTATTTTTTTTATTATCCATCCTAAGAGCAATCCCACTGTACCTGATGCATAACCAAGTGCAATTCCAATCCCAAAGGTTCCTATCGTAACGGGTTCAAGGACTTTTTCAATTTTTACCTCAACATTATCTTTATTTTTTATTTTATGATTTGAATCTAGAAAATCAAATGCAACGATACGGTTCGCTTTATTTTTTTCCATTACACAATGAGCACTCTCTTCTTTTTGAGAGATATTTTTAAGATAATTTGCATGAACATTTATAATTTGTGAAAGGAAAAAAACTGTTACGATAAAAATATTTAATATGTAATTTTTAAACATTTTTGTCATAATTTTACCTCAAATACATTCTATCCTCATATCTGACCGGGTGATCTATCAGCGTTATAGTGAAGACAGAGGATAGAATGTTTTTCGTAGTGTTTTGCTATTTAGAGTGAAAAAATACTCTATTATGTATTTTATAAAGTTCTATTAAAAACTAATAAATCTTTTTTCTGAAGCTTAATAATAGGAATTGTTATCTAAAGATTGACACTATATCCTTTATCCATCCTATTAGTGAACCTATTAGATTTATTGCAAATCCACCTATCATGACCGTTGCTGCGAGAGTCATGGGATCGGCTACCTTTTCAAATTTTCCTTCATTGGCGGCTTCAGTTGTTGTGCTGTAGCTTACTGCAGGAACATGGAGAGCAGCCATGCGAATTGCTGTAGATGTTGTATCGTTCACTTGTTCCATTGCATAATTTGCTACTTCCTCTTCATGAGGAGCATTTCTTAAATGACTTGCATTTACATTTACAGCTTGTGAAAGAAAAAAAGTAGCCGCAATAAGAATATTGAATACTTTTACCATATTTTTTACCTCAAATATTTTCTACTATCATAGATACGAATAGAGAAATGCATCTGAAGATGTCTGCTGCGTATAATATAATTAATACAAAGCGTAATCACAGATTGCACTATCTGCGGTTGTATACTTCATTATGAATTTATAGTCAATAAAAAATATAAGCATTTTGTATTTTTTATTATAAGAGCATAATAAATTTATAAGTTGAATTTTATTAAGAAAAGTTTTTTATAAACTTTACTAAATATATATTATGATTTAAGGCGATATAAATTATAAAAATTCATTTTTAACCATTTAGATATAATTTATAGGATATCTATTATGTTTTTTATCAGTTAAAATTTTAGAAATATTTTTTCACGTACACTAATTACATATAATTTGATATAATCAAAATACACTATGAAATATAAATTATATCGTATAATAATGGATCTTGATTATCATTTATAAAATTGATTTTGTAAGACATATTGCAAAATAGCTAACAGTAAACTTATATATTATTATTTATTATTCAATATCTATTAAAATGTATATATAAAAAATTTTGATATGATTTTTAAAAAATATATTATTTAAAATAAAATGCTATTTTTTGATGAAGTTTTATTCACTATGATGTTTTTTAAATGAAGTGTATTATAAAATCTGTGTTTATATTATCTAAATTTTATGTTTAGTTATACTATTATAAGGGAAGATTTCATTTTTAATTCTATCAATGATATTTTATTGTAGATATGTAGCAAAGTGTATATTTTTTATACACAATAAACAGAATGCATATTGAGTAGAGATAAGTTTTCATAAATTATGACAATGGATATATACGAGCTATTTAGAGACACACGAGCCATTTATCAGACTTAACCAATGGGGTTATATCTTAGCTTTTGTAGATATGCCTTAACAGAGGTAAAAACATATTGATAAAAAGGTTATATTGAGAGAGTTTATTCACTGAGGTATGTTTACGTGATGTTTTATGATAGATCTTGCCATACTGCCATTGCCTCTAAAACTTCTCCTAAATGAATATGTTGGGTGATAACTGTTTCAGCACCAGCTTCTGCGAGTGCATTAGAGTGGCCAAGATAACTGTGTGATCCTCCTGAAAAACCAATGATACGCATGCCTGCTGCTGATGCAGCATGGACGCCATGCAGTGAATCTTCTATAACAATAGTGTTTTCTGGCTTTGCATGTAATTGTTGTGCGGCAAAAAGAAAAACATCAGGGGCGGGTTTTGTTCTTTTTGTTCCAACTTCAGGGGCAGAAAATATTTTATCATGAAAAAGATCGTAGAGATCAACGGCAGTGAGCATCTCTTTTATATCTTTACTTTTTGCATTAGAGCAGATGCAGTAGGGATAGCGAGTTTTAATGATTTCTACTGCTTCTCTTACGCCATCGATAGCACGGAGTTCAGTTTTTATTTGTGCTCGAAAAAGATTTGACATTTGATCTATGAGTTGAACAGAAATTGGTTTTTCTGTTTTCTGTTCAATTTGTTGAAGAATATCGCGAAAGATAAGTCCAGCATAACGCTTACTCAATTCTTCAGGCGATATTTCATATCCTGTTTGTTTCAGTAACTGAGATCCAATTTTTGCTGCAAGATATTCAGAGTCTACGAGAACTCCATCACAATCAAAAATAATGAGATCTATCTGAGGCATGAGAGCTTCCTTTACATCCAATTGATAGCTTGAGAATTTTTATGAAAATACCATTGAGAAGACTTTATTTCATAAAAACATACTTTGAAAGTGATTCTTATTCCTTTCATGTAGAAAAAATATGGGAGTCGTGCATTGAAGGGAAGAAAAGAGGGACTTGTCAATGAGAAATTTCTTTACTGTTCTTCAAAAAACAAAAATGCGTATCAATTTTTTAGAAGTTTAACGATACGTTTACTCTATTTTGTAAATATACACTGATAATGCGGGCCTATAAACCATTTTGATTGATTATAGGGTAAATTCAGTTCATTTTGTTGGGTTTTTCATGACAGTTATTCATCTTCAAAAAGATTTCATTCGTACACCCTCACAGATGCCATGGCGCAATAAAATTTTCAAAGGAGATTGTGTTGCAGTACTAGAAAAACTTCCAAAACACTCAGTTGATATGATTTTTGCGGATCCTCCCTATAATTTGCAATTGGATGGTGTGCTCTATCGTCCGGATCATTCACTCGTTGATGCAGTTGATGATGCATGGGATCAGTTTGAAAGTTTTGCTGCTTATGATGCTTTTACGCGTGCATGGTTGCTTGCTTGTCGTCGTGTATTAAAACCCAATGGGACGCTTTGGGTTATAGGATCTTACCATAATATTTTTCGGGTTGGTACGGCATTACAGGATTTAGGTTTTTGGGTGCTTAATGATATCATTTGGCGCAAAAATAATCCCATGCCTAATTTTCGGGGACGTCGTTTTCAAAATGCTCATGAGACGCTGATTTGGGCTGTTCGAGATCAAAAGGATAAAAAATACACATTTAATTATGATGCTTTAAAAGCCGCCAATGAAGATCTACAAATGCGTTCAGATTGGCTTTTCCCTCTCTGTACAGGAGCTGAACGTTTAAAAGATCAGGCAGGGCGTAAATTGCATCCAACACAAAAACCACAAGCGTTATTAGCCCGTATTATTATGGCTTCTAGTAAGCCTGGTGATGTCATTCTTGACCCGTTTTTCGGTTCGGGGACAACAGGTGCTGTAGCCAAACTTTTGGGACGTGATTTTGTGGGTATTGAACGTGAGCAGGACTATATTGATGCGGCGTGTGAAAGGATTGCAGCGATCACACCTTTAGACAAACCAGAATTGGCAATTTTGGACAGAAAAAAAGCAGAACCGCGTGTAGCATTTAACAGTTTGCTTGAAGCAGGTTTACTCTATCCTGGAGAAGTGCTTTATGATCGCAAGAAGCAAGTATCTGCTATTGTAAGAGCTGATGGCACGATCATGCATGGTGGTGAAGCTGGTTCTATTCATGCAATGGGCAGAAAGGCTCAAGATTCGCAAAGCTGTAACGGTTGGACATTTTGGTATTATGAGGAAAACGGACGGTTGAAACCTATCGATAATTTAAGAATGATCATACGTTCACAGATGTTGAAAACAGGTGTTTTATAAACCGAGCAGGCAATTTTTATTATATTGATTAAGCTCTAAAATGTTACGCTTTTATATTGAGATGATTTGTAAAGAGACGTATCGTTTTTGTTATGCATATATTCATCCTGTTTGTGATGTACAAGCAAGTGTTTTTTAAATTTTTCTAGTAGGCGGATGATATTATTCTTGACCCCGTTTGCAGTTCAAAAATAACAGGTGTTATTGCTAAACTTCTGAAACGTGACTCTGTAGATACTGAACGCGAGCAAGGCTACATGATAATTTGAAATGAGAAATGTTCACTATATTTGAGGTTCTCATTCAAGGAACAAAATGACAGATTATCATTATAAATCAATGATTTTTATAAAACAAAACACGACGTATTGAATTGAAAAGTTCGTTTTTACGCGTGATGGAATTATTTTAATCTAAAGGAATGGGGAATCGCTACGGAAATGGCTTTTTTCATAACAGTAGGAAGTGCTTCTTCGGCAAGATTTTGGATATCGCACCACCAGCCATTTTCACGGTTCATTTTGTGGACACTATGAGTATAATAAACATCGAGTTTCAGAGAAAAGTGGGTAAAGACATGTGTAATTTGTCCTTTAAATTGCCAGTTGGCGGTGAAGGGGGCATTTTGCAGACCATTTTCGTTGTTTTTTCCAATATTATTAGGAATTTGTGTCATTCCACCAAGGAGTTTTTTGCCTTGTCGTTTTTCCAGATATATTTGTCTATTTTCATTAAGAACAACAAAAGCAGCGCCAGTTTTTGAAGGGCGCTCTTTTTTAGGCTCTTTAACTGGAAAAGCTTCAGTTCTTTGCATTTTTGCTGCTTGGCAAAAAGTGTGAAGAGGGCAGAGGCAACAAGACGGTTTACGTGGTGTACAAATGGTTGCTCCCAGATCCATCATTGCTTGAGCAAAGTCACCAGGGCGCTTTAAAGCAGTAATTTCTTGTGTTTTTTCTTTGATTTCAGCTTTTGCTTTTGGCAATAGTGAAGCAATAGCAAAAAGGCGGGTTACCACGCGCTCGACATTACTATCAACCACTGCTACGGGATGATTAAAAGCAATTGCAGCAATGGCTGCGGCAGTATAGTCTCCAATACCTGATAGAGTACGCAATGCTTTTATAGATTGTGGAAATTGTCCTCCATAGTTTTCCACAAGCTGCTTAGCGCAATTGCTAAGATTTCGTGCGCGTGAGTAATATCCAAGTCCAGCCCATGCCTTCATGATATCATCTTGTGAGGCTTTCGCCAAAGAAGAAAGGTTAGGCCAAAGTTTCACAAATTTTTGAAAATAAGGTTTTACAGCTTCAACAGTTGTTTGTTGAAGCATAATTTCAGAAAGCCAAACGCGATAAGGATCAGGGCGAATACCTTGAGTTTGTTGCGTAGGGGTAATACGCCATGGCAAATGCCGGTGCTTTTTATCGTACCAAGAGAGAAGGTGCAAAGAAATCTCATGCATGATTGTTTTCAACCACAGGGAGATATAAAATGCAAAAGAAAAAAGCATGTTTTTTGCAATTCATATTCCATTTTGCTTCTTTAGTTGTAGAAATTTTGGTTAGGTGAGAATTGGAATTTTTAAATATTGGATGAAATGTTTTGGGAAATAGTTTTGAGATAAAAGAATTTTTTGTAATTGAGTACATTGCTGAATATGTAATCTAGGGAAATGAGCAAACAATTTAAAAAACGCCATTTTTATTCTCTTTCTGAGACGGTATCCAAAATGCTTGATCCGGTTTTACGTAAACGGACAGGGTTGAATGTTGCGCTGATAGAGCATTGGCCACAGATTGTAGGTTATGATATGAGTGAACATACAATGCCGCTTAAAATTATTTGGAAATGTCATGCGGTTCAAGATGAAGTTTTTCAACCAGCAACACTTATTATAGCATGTGAAGGATTTGCAGCATTAAAATTAATGCACGAAACAAATGAATTGCTCCATAGAATTAATGTTTTTTTTGGCTATATTGCTATTGATCATATCAAGATTGAGCAAAGATCTGTATCTGTTCTAGCAAATCATTTAACTTTGAAATCAAATCTGAATGAAAAGGACAAAAAACATATAGCCAAAATGCTTGAGAAAGTTGAAAATGAGAGTTTACGTCAATCGCTTTATAAACTTGGCTGTTGCATTTTCGCAGAAAAAAAATAAATAATAAGACATTTTATATATTTTCTTTTAATATACGAGAGAGTATTGGATTCTTATTCGTTTAATAACAACAGAAAAGTATTATTTATGATAGCCTATCGTTCTTTTTTGTCTTTCTGGATAATTTTTTTCTTAACGATAACTGTACAAACCAGTGCAACGATCACGTTAGCGAGTGGTGCTAAACTCGTTTCAACTGTTGATATGGCTGAAGTCCTTCAATCGAGAAAAGTGAAGGATCGGTTTGAGGGAGAGGGAGATGCCCCAGTAACAATTGTTGAATATGCCTCGTTGACTTGTGTTCATTGTGCACATTTTTATAATGATGTACTTCCAGAAATTCGTAAAAAATATATAAAAACAGGAAAAGTAAAACTTATTTTTCGAGAATATGCTTTTGATCCCCGAGCAACAGCAGGCTTTATGTTGGCGCGATGTGTACCAGAAGATCGCTATTTTCCTTTGATAGAAGTTTTATTTCAAAAACAAGAGGAGTGGGTTTGGGTAAAAGATGCTCTAACACCATTAAAGGCCATTAGCCTCATGGCAGGTTTTACAGATGAGAGTTTTACTTCTTGTCTAAAAAATCAGACTATTTTAGATGAAGTGAATGCATCTTATGAGCGTGGTAAAGAGCTTGGTGTTACAGCAACCCCTACTTTTTTTATCAATGGGAATAAGTATGAAGGTATCATGTCGGTAGAAGAGTTTTCTTCGATAATTGATAGTTTTCTTAAAAACTAAATTTTCTCCACGTGAAGAAGGGTATGAGTAGTTATTGTCATTGCCCTTTTGAAAGAATTAGTTTTGTGCATTGATAAAGCGATATTTGCTTTGGTTGGGCTCATGATGAATCGAATCATTGCTTTTAATGGTGAATTTGGGGCACATGGTGTTTTTATGCTGATATAAGAGGGACTCGTGGGATGGCAAAATGGGTTTATAGTTTTGGGGATGGCAGTGCAGAAGGAAATGCGAGCGAACGCAATCTTCTTGGTGGCAAAGGGGCTAATTTGGCAGAAATGAGTAATCTTGGTTTGCCTGTACCTCCTGGATTTACTCTTACAACGGAAGTTTGTAATTTTTATTATGCAAATAACAAATCATATCCGGAAGAATTGCAGCAAGTGGTGCAGCAAGCATTAAGACGTGTTGGTGAACTAACAGAACGTGAATTTGGTAATGAAAAAAAGCCTCTTTTACTCTCTGTGCGCTCAGGGGCTAGGGCTTCAATGCCAGGAATGATGGATACAGTGCTAAACCTTGGCATGAATGATGCGACTGTAAAAGCAATTGCTTTACAAACGAAGAACGAACGTTTTGCTTATGATAGTTATCGTCGTTTTATTCAAATGTATTCTAATGTTGTTTTAGGGTTAGAGCATTCGTATTTTGAAGAGATACTTGATGAGTCAAAAGCGTGTAATGGTTATACTGTTGATACAGAAATGACAGCGGATGATTGGAAGGATGTTATTCTTTCTTATAAGGCATATGTGGAAGAACAGTTAGGGAAACCTTTTCCGCAAGATCCTGAACAACAGTTGTGGGGGGCGATTGGAGCAGTTTTTTCAAGTTGGATGACAACACGTGCAGTGACTTACCGCCGTTTACATAATATTCCTGAAAGTTGGGGCACGGCAGTTAATGTGCAAGCGATGGTTTTTGGTAATATGGGGGAAGATTCCGCAACAGGTGTTGCTTTTACACGCAATCCATCAACAGGGCAAAAAGAACTTTATGGTGAATTTCTTGTAGATGCACAGGGTGAAGATGTGGTAGCGGGTATTCGGACTCCCCAAAATATCACAGAAAATGCGCGTATTGTTGCTGGTTCAAATAAGCTATCTTTGGAAAAGATTATGCCAGAGGCTTTTTTGAAGCTATGTCAGATTGCACAAAAGCTGGAGCAGCATTATCAGGACATGCAAGACCTCGAATTTACCATTGAAAAAGGTAAATTATGGATGTTGCAGACGCGTTCAGGAAAACGAACAGCTCGTGCGGCTTTAAAGATGGCGATTGAAATGGTTGAAGAGGGGTTGATAAGCCGTGAAGAGGCGGTAAGGCGCATTGAAGCAAAATCGCTTGATCAACTTCTCCATCCAACACTTGATCCTAAGGCAGAACGTTTTATCATCGCACGTGGTTTACCTGCTTCTCCAGGAGCGGCAACGGGTGAAATTGTTTTTACTTCAGAAGAGGCAGAAAATCTGTCTGCAGAAGGCCGCAAAGTTATTTTGGTACGTGTAGAAACAAGTCCAGAAGATATTCATGGTATGCATGCAGCAGAAGGGATTTTAACGACGCGCGGCGGTATGACAAGCCATGCTGCTGTTGTTGCGCGTGGTATGGGAAAGCCGTGTATTGCTGGTGCTGGTAGTGTGCGAATTGATTATAATACAAACACAATGTTTGCTTCAGGACAAAGTTTTAAAAAGGGTGATATCATTACCATTGATGGTGGAAGTGGAGAAATTTTTAAAGGCAAGGTTGCAATGCTGCAACCTGAGCTTTGTGGAGATTTTGCAAAATTGATGGAGTGGGCTGATGGAATGCGACGTATAAGGGTTCGTGCCAATGCTGAAACACCGTCTGATGCGCGTATGGCGCGTTCTTTTGGAGCTGAAGGTATTGGACTTTGCCGTACAGAACATATGTTTTTTTCTGGTGAACGTATTGTTGCCATGCGTGAAATGATTTTAAGTAATGATGAAAGCGGACGTCGTAAAGCATTAGATAAACTTTTACCTATGCAGCGTTCAGACTTTAGTGAATTGTTTGAAATTATGTCTGGGTTGCCTGTTACTATTCGCTTGCTGGATCCACCATTGCATGAATTCTTACCAAAAACCGATGCAGAAATTCTTGAAGTTGCCACGGCTATGGGTGTTTCTGCTGACGTACTTTCTGAACGTGCACAGCAGTTGCATGAATTTAATCCTATGCTTGGATTACGAGGATGCCGTTTAGCTATTACTTATCCAGAAATTGCACAAATGCAGGCACGAGCTATTTTTGAAGCAGCAGCAGAAGCTGCTCAAAAGTCTGGATCTCCTGTTATACTTGAAATTATGGTGCCGCTTGTTGCGCTTAAAGCTGAGCTTGATTTTGTAAAAGCGCGTATTGATCAGGTAGCTGATGAAGTGATGAAGGAAAAGGGAAGCAATATTCAATATATGGTTGGAACGATGATTGAGCTTCCAAGGGCTGCTCTTCGAGCAGGTGAAATTGCAGAAACTGCGGAGTTTTTTTCATTTGGAACAAATGATTTGACACAAACTACTTTTGGAATTTCACGTGATGATGCTGCTCCTTTTTTGGCAACGTATTTTCAAAAAGGACTTTTAGAACAAGATCCTTTTGTATCCATTGATCGTGATGGAGTAGGGGAGCTTATTGCTACTGCTGTACAGCGTGGTCGTTTACAGCGTGCAAAAATAAAATTGGGAATTTGCGGTGAACACGGAGGTGATCCTGCTTCCATTGCTTTATGCGAAGAGAATGCTCTGGATTATGTATCATGTTCTCCTTTCCGAGTACCAATTGCGCGTTTAGCAGCAGCGCAAGCGGCGATTGCAAAAAAGATGTAAAAATTTTGAGTTATTTCATTATGTGATAGTTCTTCTTGCATTTGCATGATTCATAAGAGGATATTTACTGCTTTCCTCAATATTTTTATGGATAGGTTCATCCCTCTTGTAACCTGCAAGCAGGTGCTTTTTGCTATTTATAATAAAAAGGGATGGTCAGAGAATTCTACTGTATGAGGCATGCTCGTGCAGATTTAAAACGATTATTTATCTTTATAAATCAATACGTTAACTTATACATGGAGAATAAATTGTACCTACTCTGCATTCTCTTATCTAAGAAGGGGAAAACTCTAAGATACATTACGAGTTTTAGTATGAGAGAAAGAAAAACATGCCTTTGATAGAATTATGAGAGCAGGTATAGGGTAAAATAATACAGTATCCCATATTTTTAGTATTTGCTTTACAAGATAGTGTTTACCTTCAATGCAACAAACCAACTTCGCGCATTTTTATCAAAACAACTTGATCAATTTTCCCTGTTATAGGAAGATCAAACATTTTTTGAAATTGTTTTAAGGCTTCTCTCGTTTTTTGATCTTCTATACCTGTGGCAACAACTTCTCTGTTACCGAAAATACGTAAAGCTTTTTGCACTTGTATAATATCTTCCACAAGAGGCTCTAAAACAGTTTTTTTTGAGTGCAGCATATTTTTTGTTTCATTGGCCATTTCCATTTCGCTTTGTTGAATTAATATCGCAATTTCATCTGTGGTAGAGTTGGATAAAAGATTACTTGGCAGTTTCTGAGCCGATTGTTGTTGCCATAATGCTATGGCACGACGTGTTTTAGGACCTTCTAGTCCATCTAAAGGACCATCATAAAGTCCTAGTTTGACTAACTTATTTTGTATTTTTAGTATGTTTTCTGACGTAGAATACGAAGATGAATTTTGGCGGAGATAGTTTGGAGACATTATAGAAGGAACATGAGAACCTGCATGAAATTTTGTTTCTTTTTCAGACAAAGTAGAGTTTTTCTCTATCTGTTGAGCATGGGTGAATTTCATTTTAGTGAAGATATCCTGATGCATTGCCATTTGCAAAAATAAAGCATTAAGTGAAACAAAGCCAAAACTAATGGTAAAAAGACAAGCTCCAATGAAGAACAAAGTATTTTTTCGTGTATAAAAATAAAATGTTTTTGCTATCCAAAAAAGAAAACGACCGCTCATAAGAAAAAGGGTTATAACAATACTACTATAGTGTTTACGCTTTTTCACATTTTTTGTTCTGTGCGTCTTTCGTTTTTTTGTCATTATTTTTATTTTTATTCCAATTGTGATTGTTTCCTACAGAGAAACAAATGTAAGTTATTCTCATGTTATGAGAGGAGATTACATTTCTATCGTTGTTTCTTCCTTACAAATTATTAAAAATGAGTAAAATTATCCTTTAAATGTACAAGCTGACAAATTAACTGTAGCCCTCATCCAATTTTCTTAAAGTTTATATTCTCTAGCATTTTTAGTACGCATAAAAAGGACTGCTACTTAAGCGATGCTACTTTTTATACTCATAAATCATATCATTACATCGTGTATCAAACGAAAAGTTGCTCCGTCATTTCCGCATTTTTCTTGTGCAATATTATTGATATGGGGCAACATTGAAATCGAATAAAAACACATTTTCTTATCACCCTATAGAGCTCATAGCAGTGTGTATCCTTTCCAAATATTTCATATGTACAGGAAGGGTATATTTGAGTGGTGTTATGCACATAATTTCCCAACTTTATATATGTTTGAGTCTAAATTCTCTCTATAAACATTTCATAAATTTTATAGATTTTAACGAAAGTAATTTTAAAAATATCTGTAAGAGAATAAGCTAGCATCTTAATCTTTATAATTTGATAACGGCACTTTCTTATAAAACAAAAAATGGCAACATATTTTGTACAGTATCGTATCTCTCATCTATTATCTGGTTATCACAACATAGTTTTTCTGCTGCATTTGTCTTCATTATATATCATGGAAGTGTAAAATCTCTATTTTCAACGCTTTTTTTGATTGTGCAATTTTGACGTTAATTTTTACATAAAAAGAGAATGCTTCTTAATTTTTGTACATCCGCATCATGAAGCATGTAAATTTTCTCAACAAATGTTCGGTTTCGTAAAATGCTTATTTTATAAATTTTTTATAAAGAAGAAGAATATAGACTGCTATTTCATTTACAGTTACGGTACATTGGTTGCCTATGATACGTTTTTTGATAAAATTGTTATTATTTTTGTTTGTTGTTTTTGTCATCATTTCATTTTTTGTAGCAAAGCCGAGCAATAATCATTCCTCTACGCAAAAAAATAGTGAGACAACAACAAGTGATGTAGTTATTGCTTTTAAGGAAGCTTTTAAGGATTTAAGAAAATTCTGTGATCGTAATATAGAAGCTTGCAAAGTTGGAAAGTCGTTTTTAAGTTCACTTGGTGAACGCGCCTATTATGGTGCGAGAGCAACTTACGAATATTTAGGGGGGATACTGGATAACAAGAATAAAATAGCTCCCTCAGATGTTACTCCTAAGACAGAAAGATGGTCGCCCCCGCAAAAACAAAACCTCCAAGTACTCCCTTGAAATACAAATTTTCAATCTTTACCCTTGCTGTTATGCTAAGAAGAATAAGTACTTTTGAGCATATCTATCAAGCAATTGCATTCAATATGATCATCAAGACAAAATAGGACTGAGATTATGACAGACACGATCGATGATATTATAGAAAACTTTTCTCTCTTGGATAATTGGGAAGATCGTTATCGTTATGTGATTGAACTTGGCCACGAATTACCGCCTTTTCCGGAAAGTGCCCGAAACGATGCGCATAAAGTGCCTGGTTGTGTAAGCCAAGTATGGCTTTTATCTTCACGTAATAATTTAGAAAATCCAATAATAACGTTTCAAGGTGATTCTGATGCTCATATTGTACGCGGACTTATCTATATTCTTCTTACCTTCTATTCAGGGAAAAAAGCCTCGGAAATTCGCGAGGCTGATGCTGAAGGACTCTTTGCAACACTTGGTTTAAATGAAAATCTTACACCACAACGGTCAAATGGACTTAAATCGATGATTGAACGAATTCGTAATGAAAGTTATATATAAAAAGGCATCTCGTAGCAAAACCACGCAAAAATTTTCACAAGAAAACATCTGATAAAAACACTTTTCTATACCAGAGGCATCCACTTCTTTGTAAAGTACCCTCACTTGTTTTTTTTCCGTTTACTTTTGCGCCCAAGTCCCATTTCTTTTGCTAAAGCTGAGCGTGCTTTTGCATAATTAGGTGCCACCATAGGATAAGAACTGTCCAACTGCCACTTTTCACGATATTCTTCTGGTAACATCCCATAATGTGTCATGAGGTGACGCTTTAAAGATTTAAACTTTTTCCCATCCTCAAGACAGATGAGATAATCTGGAAAAATCGAACGTTTTGGGTTAACTGCAGGTCTTTGCTTTTCAACTTCAGCTTCTATGAGATCTGCATTCCCCGCTTTACGAAAAGCGGCATGAACATCAGCAATCAAACTTGGCACTTCAGTCGGTCGAATAGAATTATTACTTACGTAGGCAGCAACAATATCAGCAACCAATGTAATAACTAAATTGCTTTCAGTCTCTAAGACTGGACGATGTTCCATTCTTGTTTCCTTTAATTTATCGAGTAATTAAAAACCGAGATACAGCACATATACTCATGATATAGAGATCTCATGCACACAGGCTTCATATTGTACAAAAATCTTTTTTGTCAATTCAATTATTCTATAAAATTGCTAAAACACAAAAAAATCAAATAAACACCTCTTTTTAGTCATAATCTTCAATGAGAAGAGACCATAATTCACCTGTTATAATATAGACTTATTCTATAAAATTTTACGTATAAAATAGAATATATCATAAAAATATAAATAATATAACACAAAGTTATGTATTTCATAGAGAGAAAATAAATAAAAATACTAAAATATAACTTTACTTTAGTATTTTTAAATTATAACTATGTAAATTATTATTTATTTTATAGAATTATAATTATTTTTCATAAGCATTCTTATTTGAATATAAAAAGTAACTTAAACAATTTTTGAAATTTAAAAATACGATAAGGACAATAAGGAATCACATGTTAGCATAATATAGAAAGATCTTTTTCTTTTTAGGTTATAATACTAATATTTTATATATCTTAAAGCCAGTTTCATTATTTAAAGAAAAATTCAATTCTGCTACTAAATAGCCTTATTTTCTTTAGTTTTTAAATTTCTGTAAAAGTGTCATGCTCTTCATAGAAGGGATCTTGGTGACATATAATAACGGAATATATTATGTAATGGTAGAAATTGTTGCAGCTATAAGCGGAAGTTATGCAAGTACACACTTGCATAAATAATATGATTCTAACATATAGATGAAATCCTCAATATCTTTTAACATAGGATTATATATGACTGGCTCTTTTGTATTTCCTCCCAAGGCATCCAAAATTATTTATAAAGAAATGCATCACGGTATTTGTCGTGATGATCCCTATCATTGGTTACGTGCATCTAATTGGCAAGATGTTTTTAAAAACCCTAACTGTCTTGATGCAAATATTCGACTTCATCTTGAAAAGGAAAACACTTATCAGACTGCTCAAATGTCTGATACGAAGCCATTACAAGATTTACTTTTTACTGAAATGAAAAATCGTATTCAAGAGAATGATAGTTCAGTTCCTATAAAAAATGGGCCTTTTGCTTATGGATTCTCTTATGTTACTGGAGGACAACAACCACATTATTTTCGTATACCAAGGAATGGCGGAGAAAAAAATATTTATCTCAATGGCGATAGTTTGGCTGAAGGTAAAGAATATTTTCACTTTGGTTCCGTTCAAGAATCTCCTGATCATAGACATGTTGTATGGACTTATGATGACAAAGGATCAGAATTCTACACAGCTAAAATTCGTCATTTTGAAACATTATCTGACCATATGGATATAATTACTGATACATCCGGACAGATTGTATGGGATGCTAAATCTGAAGGTTTTTTCTACACGAAGATGGATGAAAACCATCGACCTTCGGAGCTCTATTATCACCGATTAAACACCGACCAATCGCAAGATAAACTCATTTTCCGTGAAGATAATCCAGGATTTTTTTTACACGTAAATGGTTCTAAGCTTAATGATGTTATTTATATTAATATTCATGATCATGAAACGTCAGAGGTTTGGTTGATCCCCGCTGCCGCACCTCTTACTGCTCCTCAATGTGTAAGGAAACGACAAAAAGGTGTAGAATATTCACTGACAGAAGGTGGTGATGTGTTTTATATTTTGACCAACCAAGATGACGCAAAAGATTTCAAAATTATGGTAGCACCAACTACATCTCCACAATCAGAAAATTGGTCTGAGCTTGTTCCACACCAGCTTGGGTGTCTCATATTATCCCATGACGCTTATCAGGATTTTCTTATCTGGCTCGAACGTTTTGAAGGACTCCCTCGTATAAAAGTAATGGAGCGTACCACGAAACAAATCCATTCCATTGCTTTTACTGAAGAAGCTTATTCTTTAGGTCTACAAGGTGCTGCAGAATATAACAGTCAAACCATTCGCTTTTCTTATTCGTCCATGACAACACCTGATCAAGTATTTGATTATGAGATGAAAAGTCGCAAACAAGTGCTTTTAAAAACACAAATAATTCCCTCTGGGCATAATAAAGATGAGTATGTAACACGACGTATTACAGCAATAGCAGATGATGGCGAGAAAATCCCTATTTCTCTTTTATATCACAAAACCACTGTTCTTAATGGTAGTGCACCCTGTCTACTTTACGGTTATGGTGCCTATGGAATTTCTATTCCAGCCAGTTTTAATAGCAATATACTTTCCTTGGTTAACAGAGGTTTTATTTATGCTATTGCCCATATTCGTGGGGGAAAAGAAAAGGGAGTTGAATGGTATGAGAAAGGAAAACATTCCTTTAAATACAACACATTTACAGATTTTATTGCTTGTGGACGTTATCTTGTAAATAATAAATTCACTTCTCACGACCGCCTCATTGCTCATGGTGGTTCAGCAGGAGGGATGTTGATGGGGGCTATTGCCAATATAGCTCCACAGGATTTTGCTGGAATTGTAGCGAGTGTACCCTTTGTTGATGTTTTAACAACCATGTTAGATGCTTCATTGCCACTAACGCCTCCCGAATGGCCCGAATGGGGCAATCCTCTTGAATCAGAAGAGGATTATAACCTTATTGCTTCTTATTCCCCTTACGATAATGTTAAAGCTCAAAAATACCCTCCTATACTCGCAATCGCGGGATTAACAGATCCTCGTGTAACCTATTGGGAGCCTGCGAAATGGGTGGCAAAATTACGAGATTTAAAAACAGACGATAACGCGATTTTATTACGCATTAATATGGATTCAGGTCATGCAGGAGCAGCTGGGCGTTTTTCAAAGCTAGAAGAAATTGCATATATCTATGCATATATCTTAAAAATAGTGGAAAAAATGACGGTTAATTGAAACACTTTGATCTTTTTAAAAAGCTCCATAATCCAAAAATTATGGAGCTTTTAATAAAAATGGAAGACTAGTTTTAAAATTCACAATCTTCATAAAGTTTTAAAACATAATCCCAATTAATGAGATTATCGACAAAAGCTTCAAGATATTTGGGGCGTGCATTGCGATAGTCAATGTAGTAGGAATGCTCCCACACATCGACACCTAGAATAGGTTGAGCATTATGAATTAAAGGATTTTCACCATTAGGTGTTTTCATAATTTCAAGTTTACCATTTTTAACAGCAACCCATGTCCACCCAGAACCAAATTGGGCAACGCCAGCAGCAATAAAATCAGTGCGGAATTTATTATAACCACCTAAATCAGCATCAATAGCTTTTGCTAATTTTTCAGGAATTTTTTGACCACCACCACCTTTTTTCATCCAAAGCCAAAAATGGTTATGATTGTAATATTGTGCTGCGTTATTAAATAATCCAATATTTTTTCCAAAACTTTTTTTGACGATATCTTCAAGGCTTTCATTTTCTAGGCCTAACTCTTTCACAAAATTATTGGTATTGGTAAGATAAGCAAGGTGATGCTTATCACGATGATATTCAAGCGTTTCGCGTGACATATAAGGCGAAAGGGCATCATAGTCATAAGGCAATGGGGCCAATTCAAAAGCCATTTAAAAGTCTCCTTGATTCTAATTGTTAAGCTCACTCCACAAACCTAATTTGCCATTTACACAATCTAAAAGCAAATATTGAATATCTATTTGTATTAAAATTTTGATGATTATTCCTTCATAAATGTGTTTCTGGGTGTATGTACTTGAGTAAGCAAAATAGCATTAATTTATATACGACTTTTGAAGGTTTTTTCCATCGGTGAATTCATAAAAAACCAATTATCATTTTTAATAGTGATATATCACTTCATTAAGGATCGTAAAGATGAATTGAGATAGTTATAAGACCTTATTTTGTTATCTAAAACCTTCCTCTCAGTACAATATAAAATGTCTTCAATATTTGTAATTTTTTTTTATTCTCTTTATTTTATTCTCTTTATAAAGTGTATGAGTATTTCTATCACAGTGAGTCTAATAGAAACGCTTGCGATTATTTTTTGCAGAGAGTTTGTGTTTTGATTCAGACTTTAGAAATTTTTATAAGTTGAATGATATTTTTCAGTTTGCAACTATTGATGCCTTAATAAGCTTGTCCATAATCAGCTCATTATATTTATCATGCATTATGAGTGTAATATTCAGTGAGCAGAAGGAAATTATTGTATATTGAAGGACCAAAAATCGAGAATGTGATTAAGAAGACAAAAAGCATCAACATACAAAACTATTCTGTTTTCCTCTCTTATTAAACAGTTTAGATTTGGGGGCATCGAGACAACATATCACTTCATGGTGATTCATAAATACCTCAGTGAAGTACAGAATTAGCATTACCTCAGCCATAAAAACTAAATAAAATAGCAAAATACGAGAAATGCAAAATAACTGATGGATTAAGAGCTATTCTTTGTGCTAAAATCAACAGTGAGTGTGGGGTTTGTTATAACTGTTGCATTAACAACAAATAAGATTTCAAAACTTTATGATAAAAAAGTAAAAGCTTTGATTTTCAGATATTGCACACTCTTACAGGAATCGCTATAAGGTGCAAAAATATTTGTAAGCGTATTTTTCTTTTGGGGTATAGCCAAGCGGTAAGGCACCGGTTTTTGGTACCGGCATTCCCTGGTTCGAATCCAGGTACCCCAGCCAATGTTTAATGAAATTAGTTTCAAAGTTTAGCTTGAGAGTGGATTCCCCCTTAACCATCTGTTGCTATTCATAGCAGATCTGGTAAGCTGAAAAATACCTATTTGTAGCGGGTTAGCTCTAAATATGGTAAGTTTTTCTTTTACTATAGCTATCGCTCAAAGAACTCTTTTAAAAGCTTCTTTTCTATAAGAGGGGGCATAAATGATTTATGCTCACTTGTTTTTATAATAACTATTTGGATGGACTTTGTTCTCTATAGCAACACCAGCGGGTGATTTTTCGTATCCCGCCATCTTCATTACGTCGTACAGCATACCAGTACTTCTGATCAGGAAATACATGTCGCTGCATATCGCGTACAATACGAGCTGCATGACTATGAGGTGCAACAAAATTGATGAACCACATATATTTCCCCGCTTCTACAAAGCCACCCAAAGTGTGGATACTTAAATCATCAATGCGTCCATCAACAGGTGCATAAAGTGATAAATGGTCAAGACGATATTGGCAGCTGTCAAGTTTGGCTTTTAATCCT
>NZ_JAQISY010000070.1:0-3738 GCF_028618465.1 Bartonella sp. MM73XJBT
GGTCCCCTTGCTACAAAGTGTATGGCTCAATATATGAGAGATAATAAACTTGATGCCTGCCCTCATGGGTTTCGCTCTAGTTTACGCGATTGGCTCGCTGAAACAACAGACGCCCCTTATGAGGTCGCTGAAACCATTCTGGGGCATGTGGTCGGGGGGCAAGTGGAACGTGCCTATCGTCGTACTGACTATTTAGAACAGCGTCGTGTCTATATGGATAAATGGGCGGCTTACGTTACAGGTCAAGCTTAAGATATGGGGTGTAATACCCCATTATCTGTGGATAACTTTAGCTCTCTTCTCTCTCATATCATCTCAATAAGAGTCATAAATTATCACATCAGAAAAACTATAATAATATATTGTTTTCTATGATTAAAATACCTTCAAAAAACAACCAAAATATGGTTAATAAATGCTTATGATTTGTTCCCATTTTTTACTCTTGAAAGGAAATTATAATGACAGAAAACGATATTCTTTTAACTGACCGTGAAAGTGCAAAATTGCTTCATATGAGTGTTTCAACATTCCGCCGTCATGTGACCAATGGCTCTTTACCAAAGCCTTTAAAATTTGGTTTTTTATCCCGTTGGTTACAATCAGATCTCTTGAATGTCATCGAGCAAGCAAAACAGCAACGTCAAAGTGACGCGGCATAAAAAAACCTTGTCACGTAAGGACGGACAAGGCTTTCTCAAACTCATCACCCTAGAGATAGCACAATCCGTCCTATGGTGCAATATATCATAGGATAAAAAACATGTTTTCTTATATAAATGCTCGGGGCATCACAAATGCCTTGCGTGGGGTTTGGTATGGGCATTATGGAAGTGCCCGTTGTCCAGCCCATGATGATCAATTGCCTAGTCTATCTTTGAATAAATTAGCCTATTTTACAAATTACGCTCACTAGCAGCTTTAAGAGTTTAAAAGAAAAATCAGCTATATGAGAAAACTTAGGTATCAATAACAATTCCCCTGCTCTGTTCTTTCGATTAAGGTACCAAGCTTACATTTGCACCAAATTTTTACCTCTATTTATAGTTTATCTTTCAATATGGAGTGAAGCACAACCTTTTCTGTTGATATATTTTAACAATTAAAATTTTTGACTTTCTGTATTTTATCCATCACGAGAAGCTCGTAAAAATGTGTAAAATTTTGACACGTTCAATAAAGACCGTCAATTAAATGTATATATTAGTACCAAAAAAAATGATAATTTTCTTTGATACAAACAATCAAAATGATTAAAGATAAAAACAGCTATCTTATTTTCATTTCAAACAACAAATTGAAAAAATCATAGGAAATTTAATTGATCAAATTTAACCATTAGATTAATATTTTAAGACAATTACAGAAAGGAATTTCCTATGCAAAAGAAATTACCCAAAAGTTATATGACCGATGCTGAGCGTGAAGAATTACAAGCAGGTGGATTAGATCAAAACTGTATTTATACTGCTGAATCAGAAGCGGCTGACCGTGCTAACGATAGCAAAGTGGCGTGGGAATGGTTGGCAATGACTGAACCTCCAGCACATACACTTTTGTTTCTTAAAAAGCGGCATGGAGCACAATTTATCCGTGATATGGGATTTTCTACTAAAGATGCTGATAAAGAATATGGTCCCGATTGGTTAGATAAAGATGTTATCATAGGAGGTTATCATTTCTAAAGAATTTGAGGAATTGGAACGTATTTTTGTCCGCGAAAGTAACTATGTAAAAAGTCTTGATGAGACATTGATTACCAAAAAATTACATAGTGTACGGAATGATTTATGTAATCATATTCGTAATGTTGGAAAGAATGGTGATTTGTCGTTACTTATTGATACGGAGCGTGGTCTTGTAGAAAATGATTTATTTAGATATTCCAATAGCAAAGCTATGACCAGTAGCCTTAAAACAGCATTAACTGAAATAGATGTTGTTAAGGACCACATAAAACTGGTTTCCAATCCTGAGAAATATGATGCGATAAATAGGGGATATAGCCTATCTAAAAATCGAAAAGGTAGTTTGCCTTATGATGAAGCACGTCAAGCAATGGCATCCCATTATGCAAGGCTAGGAAATCTAGACAAAGCGCGTTTAACAGACATTGAAAAATCTATCATTGATGCAAGAAGAGAAAATATCAAGGCAATGCAAAAACTCTACGAAAAGATGCAAGCCAAAGCTATTGGCATAGATTTCTAACTCAATAACGTACTCATAATAAAGCTTTTTACATTAATTTATTCACACATCTTTTTCTTAGTTCTGTTTGTATTCTTCATAGCAATATTTAGCTAGGTCTAAAGTCAGCTTTGTATATGTCAAATTCGTATTCAAAATGTAATTGTGGATCTCTTAGATTAATTGAAAACATATTCATTATTGTTTGAAATACATTTTCATCACAACAGAAAAACTAAAAAGTTTTCTTCATTATGAAAATCTGAAATGGTTAGTGTTATTTCTTTTTTGTTTTTTCCTTTAATAGGAAACTATAAAGAGGGACACTCACTCAGAAAGCTTACAATCGCATGTTTTGAAAATGAATAAAACCATACCAACCCTTGCGTTGATTTTTGAATTGAGTGAAGGCGGGCGTTTTGAAATCAATAGAGATGCCCTTGAGAGAGCCTTGCGTTGGGAAAAAATTTGTTAAGTCATGTCAAAAGGCTCTATGCGGCGGGGGATACAGTAACAGCAGAGCGTGCAAAATTGATTGTTAAACGCTGTGATTATTTACCCGATGGTTTTACTTCACGTGATGTTTATAAACGTGATTGGAAATGTTTAAAGGACAATGGAGCCGTTAAGCAAGCTTTAGAGCTTTTATGCCGTTGTAACTATATTCGTGAATTTCCTATAGAGGGGAATGAATTAGGTCGGCGTCCTGATAGACGCTATGAGTGGCATCCTTTGGTTAAAAACACCAGCATAAAACAATAAAGAAACCTCTTTTGAAGTCTTAAAACAACCACGCAAAACTCTTTTTATGGCATTCTCATCAAAGAACTTTTCTCCAAAAGCAAATGATCTGAGTGACTTTGTAAAAAGAGTTTTGTCAGTCTTGTCAGTGCACTCTAGACCCTATAGTATTTTTTTTTACCATTAAAAAAATAAAAACAATTATATTTCAATATGTTAGTATTTTAATGATACAACCCTTATCAAGACACAACCCATAAATTCAATCAATAATATATATTTGTCAGTTTGTGTCTGTAAATTGAACTGACAAAAGTAATCATTTCAATGACGCATAAAACCTATCAAAATGATCATTCTGATGTTTTAAAAGCCCATAGTGCATTCGTCTTGAATGATATGTGAAATAAATAGCAAATTTCACTATTCTGTTGTTGATAAGCATGATTTATAAAATTTATTTTAAGCGATTTATGGGTTTTCTGCTGCTTTTGTCTCATTTTGTTATCGCTATTTCTTTTGAATCAATTTAATAGACTTCATTTCGTTTCTTTACGAGTTTTGATCTTGCCATAGCCAATGGAGTTTATCTTAATATGCTTCAATATGTTAAGTCTGATAATAAACAAGTCACTTTACGTTCTCTCTTAGAATATTATCGTCAACAAGCAAAATCACCTCGTGAATTGGGAACGCTGTTTGAAAACCTTGTCATGGCTTATCTCATGCAAGACCCGTTGCAAAAGCAAGAATACGAAAAGGTTCAAACTTATTCGGAATGGGCTGAGGAACATGATGAAGATGGGC
>NZ_JAQISY010000071.1:0-3695 GCF_028618465.1 Bartonella sp. MM73XJBT
CCAGCTCCAAAAGTTGGAAAGGCTTTGTTTAAAGCCCTCCCACACATTGCCAAACCACTTGCCAACAGCGCTAAGTCCCTGTTTGAACTTTTGCCAATGGGCAGAGAAATCAAAGGCAGCAGCAATAATGTTTTTCCAACGCGTGATGGTAGCCGTATCGGCGCCAAAAAAGCGCATGACCGCTTCAAAGGCATGCCCAAAAGCGCGTATCAGTCCCCGTGCAAATCCTTTGACAAAGGAAGAGAAACGATCCCAATATTTCCACAAAACAAAACAAGCAGCCACGATCACAGCCACAACAGCGGCAATCAGAGCACCGATTGGGCTAAAAACAGCACCAACCACAGAGGCTATGCCAGCAGCAATCACTTCTATCGCTGTCCCTATCCAACCAAAAGCGGCGGCGAATGCACTTCCTGAGATCATAATCCCCCGAAACGCTGCCACGAGTAAAGTCATGGGACGCAAGAGTCGCAGTGAACTTGCCCCAAGACCCGCGGTGAGCAAGCCCAGTGAACGCCCTAAAGCCAAGAGCCCGCGCCAACTTGCAGCAAGACCACGACTAACAGCACCCATCTTGATAAAAGACGTGATCAATTGAAGAAGCCCAAGACGTGTGCCAGCAAAAGTAAAGCGCAACACACGCAAAGCAATATTAAAAGCCATCAGAGCGGCAATGGTTTTGATAATAGCGCTTGTTAAAGTGGGATGAGCATTCGCCCACGCCATAAGAACATTGATAAAACCACCAACACTTTCCATCAAACTGTTGAGGGGGGGCAGAAGCACTTCACCAATGGTAATCCCCAAAGCAACGATACGGTTTTGCAACAGTTCAAATTGCCGCATGGCACCGGTTGCTTGTTTGTCTGCCTCTTGCTCTACAAAGTCTTCTCTCATTTTTACCATGAAAACATGCTTTTTTCAGTTTTTCGGTAAATTGCGCAATTTTAGGTGTCAAAATAGATTTTGACAAAAAAATAAAAGTAAATTATCAAAATTATGTGTTATTAAACGAAACGTAATTTCTATTTTCTGTTCTTCTTTTGAAGGATCAGGGGGAATGAATATCCGGGGCTTTAAAAGGAGAGTAGTTGTGTATAAAAAATCCCTTCTGTCATCTATAGCTACAGCAGCAATTGTGCTGTTTAATATTCAAATTAAGGCACATGCTGAATCTCTTGAAGTTTCTGGAGAGAAAAAAGAAGTCAAAGAGGCCACTTATGAAACTCTTCATGCCTTAAAAGGCGGCAAAATCACTGGAACCAGTTTAAAAATAACTGGCAATAAAGAAACAAATACAGATCACCTCCCAAACCGTAAGAACTATGTTGTAACTGCTGAAGGCTCTAAAAGTGCAATTGAATTACTGAATCATTCAACCATCAAAGGAATTGATTCTGATATCCGCTTCGGTCTTGAAGCAAAAGACGGCGGCACAATCAAAATGGAGGGAGGATCCATTACCGTTTCCAATACTGGCGCTCATTTCTTAAATAGCCAGAGCGAAAATACACTAGAAAATGTACTCATAACAGGTGTAAATGATGACCTAGAAACACCTTCAGGAATAGTGACTGAGAACAGCAATCTTACCTTAAAACGAGTAACTGTTCATGCTTTCAATGCTCTAAATGCAGATGATCATTCTCAAATAACAATATCAGGAGGATCATTTGAGAGCATAAGCGATAGCATACAGGCAAAACAAGAAAGTTCCATCACGTTAGACAAAACTGTGATTACATCATCTCATGGAAACGGTGTCTATGTAAACGGTTCAGGGTCAAAAGTTATAATGATAGGAGGAAGTGTAACAGCGAAAAATGAATATAATAAAAAACATCATGC
This sequence comes from Bartonella sp. MM73XJBT, assembly GCF_028618465.1. Lineage (NCBI taxonomy): Bacteria > Pseudomonadati > Pseudomonadota > Alphaproteobacteria > Hyphomicrobiales > Bartonellaceae > Bartonella > Bartonella sp. MM73XJBT. Next base: position 1,852 of record NZ_JAQISY010000071.1, read on the forward strand.
AAGTTCTGCATTGCTTGCAAAAAACAGTGGAGAAATCGAAGCCACGGATGTCACTCTCACAACAGATGGTAAAGGAAGCAGCGCAGTTGCACTTGGTCTAAAGAGCAAAATTACATTGCACGGTAAAACAACAATCAATAATACTTTAGATGGTCTTGGAGCAGCTGATGGAGGCAAAATCACCAGTGAAGACTTAATCATCATCGGTGGACAACCAGCCAATCCAGAGCTCGACACAGAACGCTCGGGTGTATGGGCAGAAGGCTCTGAAAGTGAAATTAATTTAATAGGCACAACGACCATTCAAAATGTTGACGAAGGCCTTTATGCAGATGGTGGAGGTAAGATTATCAGTGGTAATCTCACAATAACCGGTGGTGAATCCGAAGAAGTAATCGTTGGTGTAAATATTTGGGAGTCTAAGAGCAAAGCTGAATTAAATGGTAACACAACCATTAAAAATATTGATGTTGGTCTTTCTGCAATTGACGATGCGACAATTACAACAGGTAAAGACACTAAAAATAAGATAGAAGCAAAAAGAATTGTATTAGCCGTGGCAAATGGTGGCCATATAGACCTTGCAAATACTTCTGCAATAGCAGAAATCGCGGGATTACAGTTCGTAAATAGAACAAGTAATGATCTAAATGACCCAAGTGATCCACAAAAATCTAGTAGCAATGAAATCAATCTAACCAATACAAAGATTCATACCGACAATGGCACTGGAATTCTCGTTGGATCTTTTGTTGAAAAAAGCATTGAAAATAGTCCTGCTCTACCAATTGGTACGCTCAATCTTAAAGATTCAGAAATCCACGCCGATATGTTATTAGATGATGGTATTATTTGGAATAAAATTTCTTGGGAAGGCAAAGATGTATGGGATGAAACAAAAGTTAAGGAGATAGCCAATGGCAGCTTCACATTAAATGCAGAGCATTCCACTTTAGAAGGCAAAGCAAACATTACAAAAGAAAGAAATGTACGCTTTGACCTGAAAAATGGTACACAATGGTTCTTAAAAACCAGCACACAAGAAAAAGATAAAAATGGCAAACTCCTGGATATTGCACAAAGGTCACGCTCTGATATTTCTGTACTGGATCTCGAAAACAGCTCTGTTATTTTCAAAGAGCCAACAACAGACGGTTATTACCACACATTGCATATAGGATCAGGACAACCAGATACTAAAGCCGTCTACAATACAATAGGCGATACACAAATTTCTTTCAATACTTGGTGGAGTGATGGTAAGCCAATAGCAGAGCAAAAAACCGATCGCCTTCTCATTAATGGTGATGTTTCAGGTCATACAAACATTCTCGTCAATTTAACAGGAAATACCACTCAAAAAAATATTTCTGATGTTGAGAAAAATATACGCGGACTTTCTCTTATCCAAGTTTCTGGAACAGCCAAAGAAGGCTCTTTTAAATTAGCCCATGGTTATACGACCATAAATGGTTCACCTGATAAATATATGCTACGTGCCTATGGACCAAACTCAAGCCAAGGCAAAGCCAATATGGAACAAAACTTGCTGGATGAAAAAAATGAAAATTTCTGGGATTTTCGTCTACAACCTGAGTTTCTTGATTCTAATTCAGGTTCTGGCTCTAATCCCGATGGCTCTGGTCCTAACCAAGGTTCGGGTTCTAACCCTGAGGCCAATGTGCATGCACCTGTAGGACAAATGGCAAGCTATTTAGTCATGCCAAATGCCCTCTTCTATACGGGATTAACCGATATGGCTAAGCAGAATGCACTGTTAGACAATATGAGAACATCTGTCGTAGCAAAAGAACAAGAAAAACAAAGCGGGTTCTTCTTATACA
>NZ_JAQISY010000072.1:0-3329 GCF_028618465.1 Bartonella sp. MM73XJBT
TTTATCTCACAGCTTTTAATGGAGATGATCAATTTACCTATGATCGTATCGAACGTGGAACCATTTTTATCCCCCATGTAACTTTATCAATCATTGGAGGCATTCAACCTTCACGAATTATTCCCATTATTCAAGCCATACACCGTGGAATAAACGATGACGGTTTATTGCAACGGTTTCAAATGATTGTGTGGCCCGATGAAAATCAAGAGTGGAAATTGGTTGACAGACCGCCCAATCAAGAGGGCTGGCAAAAGTATGAAGGTGTTTTTCGCTCTTTTCGTGATAGACGATTAGGTTCTCCAGAACACCCGCTGATCATGCGTTTTATGCCAAAAGCACAAGAGAAATTTTATGTATGGCTAGAAAATCTTCATAGAGAGGCAAAAGGGGGTCATTTCTCAGAAAGCTTACAATCGCATGTTTTGAAAATGCCAAAGACCATAGCAAGTCTTGCGTTGATTTTTGAACTTCTTGATAGTGGTCGTTTTGAAATTGGACTCTATGCCATTACAACAGCCTTGCGATGGGAAAAATATTTGTTAAGTCATGTCAAAAGACTTTATGCGGCGGGGGATACATTAACAGCAGAGCGTGCAAAATTGATTGTTGAACGCTCTGATCATTTACCCGATGTTTTTACAGCAAGAGATATCTATAGACGGTGTTGGAGGTCTTTAAAAGACAATCAAACCGTTAAGCAAGCTTTAGAGCTTTTATGCCGTTGTAACTATATTCGTGAATTTCCTATAGAGGGGAATGAATTAGGTCGGCGTCCTGATAGACGCTATGAGTGGCATCCTTTGGTTAAAAACACCAGAACAATAAAAAAACTCTTTTGAAGTCTTAAGACAACCACGCAAAACTCTTTTTATGGTATTCTCATCAAGGAACTTTTCTCCAAAAGCAAATGATCTGAGTGGCTTTGTAAAAAGAGTTTTGTCAGTTTAGTCAGTTCATTCTAGCCCCTATAGCATTTTTTTTAAATGGTAAAAAATTAAAAACATTATATTTCAATATGTTAGTATTTTAATGGTACAACCCTTATTAAGACACAACCCATAAATTCAATCAATAATATATATTTGTCAGTTATCTGTCAGTAAATTGAACTGACAAAAGTGTTCATTTCAATGACGCATAAAACCTATCAAAATAATCATTCTGATGTTTTTTAACACATAGTGCATTTGTCTTGAATGATATATGAAATAAAGAGCAAATTTCACTATTCTGTTGTTGATCTGACTTACGTCATAGGCTGTGGATAAATAGCCTTTTAAACCCCTTTTGAAAAAATTTATCCGTTTTTTCGCACTTTTCTGCATTTTTTCTCAATTCGTTCAAAATGGATTTAATAAGCTTCATTTCGATTCTTTTGAAAAGAATTAACCCTCTCATATCAAAATGGAGCTCTGTTATAATATGCTGCAATCTCTTAAGTCTGATCATGAACAAATCACGCTACGCTCTCTCTTAGAATTCTACCGTCAACAAGCAAAATCACCCCGTGAATTGGGAACGCTGTTTGAAAACCTTGTCATGGCTTATCTCATGCAAGACCCTTTACAAAAGCAAGAATACGAAAAGGTTCAAACTTATTCGGAATGGGCTGAGGAACATGATGAAGATGGGCGTGATATTGGCATTGATCTGGTCGCTACAATCCGTGATCAAGGAGGATATGCGGCTATTCAATGTAAATGCTATGATGCTTCTCACATCATTAAAAAAGAAGATATTGATAGCTTTATCGCTGTCTCTGGGAAGAAAATATTCACCCGTCGTATTCTGGTTGATAGCACCGAAAGCAATTGGAGTGATAATGCTCACAACACTTGTGATGGTCAAGAGGTTCGTATTCAACAGATTAATCTGTTTGATTTAGAAAACAGTCAAATCGATTGGGGGGCTTATAAAGAACGAGGACAAGCTGTCCTTAAAGAGCAACCGAAAAAAAAGCTTTTAGATCATCAGATAGAAGCGCTTGAAAGAGTTTGTGAAGGGTTACAAGAAGCAGACCGTGGCAAGCTTATTATGGCATGTGGAACGGGCAAGACTTTCACCAGTCTTAAAATAGCAGAGACCATTGCAGGAAAAGGCAAGCGTGTATTATTTTTGGTACCCTCCCTTGCTTTGATGTCACAAACAATAAGAGAATGGACAGCAGATACAGAGATACCCTTGCGTTCCTTTGCCGTGTGTTCGGATACACAAGTAGGCAAGCGTCGTAAAGGGAAACAGGATGATGAAGCTGGTCTAGATGCTTCTGATCTTGTCTTGCCGGCGACCACGGATGCAAAAGAACTTGCCCGTAAAGCCAATAAGACCTCTCTTGATGTGATGACTGTGGTCTTTTCAACTTACCATTCCATTCAAGTGATTTCCGATGCACAAAAAGACTATGATTTACCCGAATTTGATCTGATCATTTGCGATGAAGCCCATAGAACAACTGGGGTTGTATTGGGAACAGACAAGCATGAATCTGAATTTATCAAAGTTCATGATAACAGCATTATTCGGGGTAAAAAACGTCTGTATATGACAGCAACGCCAAAAATCTTTGCTGATAGTGCTAAAAGACAAGCCCATGAGATGAATGGCATTTTGGCGTCTATGGATGATGAAGCGCTCTATGGAAAAGAGCTTTATACCTACACATTCTCTAAAGCCGTGAAGAATGAACTCTTAGTTCCTTATAAGATTATTGTCTTAGGCGTTAATGAAGAGGAAGTCAGTCAATCCATTCAACATCTGATGACCGATGAGAATTATGAACTTACCCTTGATGATAAAACCAAGATCATAGGCTGTTATCAAGCTCTTAGCAAAATAGATCTGAAAGTTGATTTGAGTGATGACTCCAATCCCATGCGGCGGGCTTTGGCTTTTTGTAAAGATATCAAGACCTCTGAACGTATCCGTGACACATTCAATTCTGCAGAAATGCAGAAAGAATTGTATAATCTTCATAAGCTCTATAAAGAGACACCGCCTCTTCAGTGTACCTTTGCGCATATTGATGGAACACAAAGTGCCAAGAAACGCAATGAAGCCCTTGATTGGTTAAAGGAAGATGCGGGGGAAAATACTTGTCGTGTGCTTACCAATGTAAGATGTCTTTCTGAGGGTGTTGATGTTCCTGCTCTTGATGCCATTATGTTTTTACACCCGCGCAAAAGCCAAGTAGACGTGATACAGGCGGTGGGGCGTATCATGCGCCGTGCCAAGGGCAAGAAAAGAGGCTATATCATTTTACCGGTTGGGATACCAGCTGGGGTTTCTGCTGAAGAGGCTTTAAAATACAACAAGAGATACAGTGTTGT
>NZ_JAQISY010000073.1:0-3321 GCF_028618465.1 Bartonella sp. MM73XJBT
TCATGCAGGGGATAAACAAAGAGGACAAGTTAATCAAACGGTCGAATATCTGAAGTCTAAAGGCTACAGTGAAGAAGAAGCGCGGGTTATGGCAAGTAATCCTCAAATGCTTAGTGCACTGTTGACAAATCCTGATCAAGAAAAGCTCATTACTGGATTTAGATGGTATACCAATCCAGAGACTGGTGAACGTGAAATGAGACCGATTAAAGGCTCTCCACAAGAACTTGAGTATAATCAGAAGTTACAAGCACAGAAAGAATGGGAGAGTAGAAAGAGAAACAATATGTTTGCCACCAAGATGCATTTGCGTGCTGGATTAAATGATTTGAAAGCTGCTGTTGAACTTCTTAGAAAAGGTAAAGAGAGCGGGTTTACTCGATGGTTCACGCAAGGAGTTGGAGGAGGTCAGGGGTACAGATTAAAAGGATTATTAGAGGGAATTAGAGGTGGAATTCTAAAGACGGTATTTGAAAATCTAAAATCCATGAGCGCTAGTGGAGCAGTAGGGACGGGTCCTATATCAGATTTTGAAAGTAAGGCGCTATCATCAATGTTTGGTTCTTTGGACGTTGGGCGTAATAAAAAGGAATTGGAGAGGACTTTACAGGTAATTGAAACAGCATTTAATTTTTTCAATAAGCATAATGATCTTCAACTGTATAATGCATTAACAGGTCAGGCTTTAGACACGCCCCAAGAAATCTCGGATCAATATTTTGTAGATTCACCAATGTCGCAAGGAGGCAGTGCCAATGTTCCAAGAATAAGTAGTATAGAAGAAGTTAACAAATTTCCTTCTGGTACGAAGCTTATCATAAATCATAATGGTGAAACCCTTGAAATTAGGAAGAAATAAATCATGGTTCATTATAAAAACTCTAAACCAGAACCGCTCCCTTATTTGGGTCCTAATATCGAGGTTATTCGACGTATTCCGTATAATGAATTTGAAAAGTTGAAAGGAGAATCCCTCCCTTATTTAGGTCCTAGTATAGAAGTCATTCGTCGTATTCCTAAGGAGGAACTTGAAACATCACCCCCTTCTCCAGAGATCACGCAAGGCGAAGCATTTTGGAACTCTTTAAAACATGGTTTGAGTTTTAATTTAGATGATGAAATTGCAGGGATTACAGCGGCAGGACGTAAATCTGATGATCAGTGGGCAATAAAGGCTTTTTGGGATGGGCTTATCGACTATTGGAGTGGAGATAAGCAAACCAGAGAGAAATATGAGAAAGAAGCCAATAAAATACGTGATTATCAACGTAGAGTAAGTGATACACATTATTGGACGTCTTTAGGAGGAAATATTTTAGGATCAATAATCCCTTCACTTGCAACTTTAGGAATAGGAGGGGCAGCAAGATTAGGAATTCTTGGGTCCAAATTAGGTCAAGCATTCTCAAAATCTGGTCCATCTCGTATAGGAGCAGTAGTAAACCCGTTTTTAGGTATCACGAACAAAACAACGTTACCTCATTTGCTTAAAGTTGGAGCGGCATCTGGTGCATTACATGGAGCAGGAGAGGGCGAAGGATTAGGGAATACATTTACCAGTACATTAGCTGGTGCTGGTTTAGGAGCGGGAGGGACATTGGTCGGAAGTGCTTTAGGTCATTTGGCTGGTTCTACTGTTGGTGGAATAGGAAGACTTTTTTCTCCGTCTCATAAGCAAGGCGTTGAAAAAGCAACATTAAGAGCAATCAGTAAACATTTAGGTAGTGAGGCATCTGAGGAGCTAGGAGAATCTTTTAAGAAAGCTGTTCTTACTGATTACGTAGCCGATCATAGTCCATTTTTACAAGATCTTGTTTTTGATATCGCGCAAAGAAACCAAGGGGCTTATCTTGATTTGACCCAAAAAGCTTCTCAAAGGGCGCTTGGAGGAGGAGAGCGTATTCATCAAGCAGCAGATAAATACTTTGTTCCTCGTCAAAACGTTGTAGGTTTAAAAGGAGATCTTATCGCGAGTAGAGAGGCAGCATCTCATGATCTTTACGAAATAGCCAAGAAGACCCCGATAGGGAAACACCATTATGGCGCCCTTAATGAATTAATGAAACGCCCTTATTTCAGACAAGCTTATAGAGAGGGGCTACAAGAGTTCACGAGTAAAGGCATAGAAGTTGGTCCATTTTCTTCTGCAAAATTTGATCTCCTTACAGAAAAACCCAACATGGGTGTCCTCCATGAAACGAAGGTTAAACTTGGTCTTATGAAAGATGCAGCCGAAAAGATAGGAGATAATAGTAAAGTTCATACCTTAGTTGATATCCAGAAAAAATTGTTAGAGATTATGGATGCTGTATCGTCAGAATATAAGAAGGCACGTGGATTATATCATCAATATAGTTCTCATGTAGATGCTATGGATGAAGGCTCCAAAATCCTTAGCAAGGCGCTTAATAAGGATGAGTTCAGTAAAATTTTTGATGAATTACCAAAGGGACAACAAGAGTACTTTCAAAAGGGCTTAAGGGGACAACTTTTAGATGACATGGATCAAACACAAGATAAAGTTTCTAAGGCAAAGGAGATTTTTGATACGGACGACCTGTATAATAGGTTTGCAAAGGTTTATGGAGCCGATAAAGCTTCTGCTGTTAAGAATGTTGTCAAGAGAGAAGCCGATTATGCAGATTTTTACAACAGAATACCAAATCGTATAGCGGATAAAAATATATCTTTTACGCATAATGTCAATGTCCCAACGAGTAAACATGATGCAGCCATGCAAGCAGGGAAAGCAGCGTTGAAAGCTTCTTGGATACCTTTCAAAGAAGCAGCGTTTAGAGAGCGTCAACGTATTGAAAAGGATGTCGTCAAGTTGTTGACAGGTGGTTCAGATATTTCGAATAAGAAAATTGTAGAGCTCATTCAAAGCATGGTTAGAGCGCAAGAGAAAGGATATGCTACGAAAGAATGGGTGAAAAAACTGTCTGCTGCTTTGTTTGGGGGTGGAGGAAAAGCCTCAATAGAGGATTTGAATGTATTGAGTGCGTTTGAGTAAGGGGAGCATTAAATTATGACCCGTTATAGTCCTTTAGTCGATCAAGCGATACGTCAAGCAGCGGCGCGGTATGGCTTGCCGGAAAGCTATTTATACCGTGTTGCGCAAGTGGAAAGTGGTGGCAATCCCAATGCAAGGAATCCACGTTCTTCTGCTGGTGGTCTGTATCAGTTTATAGATAGCACAGCCAAACAATATGGCTTACAAGACCGCTTTGACCCCATACAAGCAGCTGATGCGATGGGTCGGTTCACACGGGACAATCGTAACCATTTAAGCCGTGTTTTGGGGAGAGCACCAACAGAGGC
>NZ_JAQISY010000074.1:0-3267 GCF_028618465.1 Bartonella sp. MM73XJBT
TCATGCAGGGGATAAACAAAGAGGACAAGTTAATCAAACGGTCGAATATCTGAAGTCTAAAGGCTACAGTGAAGAAGAAGCGCGGGTTATGGCAAGTAATCCTCAAATGCTTAGTGCACTGTTGACAGGGGATGATAAACCTAAACTTTCTCCAGATTACCAGCGTATTTTCAATCCTCAAACTGGAGAGTATGAAGCAAAGGTTATCAAAGGTAGTAAGGCGTATAACGAAATACAACAGCGTGAACAGTTGAAAAAATTACAAATAGTAGATGCCAAAATTATGAGAGAGAGTACAGCATATACGATAAATGAAGCACTTGAGATACTTAAGAAAAATCCTAAAGCATCTACAGGTGCGATTGGTCAATTTTTACAGTATTTGTGGAATACGCCAGCATCACGTTTGAAAAATCATCTTGAAGCTATCAGGGGAGGAGTGATGCTTCATAAGTTAGAGCGGATTAAAGCACTTTCACCTAATGGCGCTTCAGGATTGGGGAATTTGACTGATAGGGAAGGTAAGACATTAGAAAGTGTTTATGGTGCTTTGCAACAGAGTTCATCTCCTGAGGATCTTATAAAGAATTTGCAACGTTTACAGGAGATTTATAACAAAGCGACAGATTCTCAAATAGCTATTTTGATGAATGATAACATAACAGCTGCGGATGTGGATGAAGCATTTGGAAGTAGCGCGCAGCATTCTATAGATTCGCGAATGTCACAAGGAGGTAGCGCGAATGCACACGTAGTGAAAAGTGCAGAAGAGTTTGAATCTCTACCACAAGGAGCAAAATTTTGGGTTGTTAATACAAATGGTAAAGTGGTTCCTGTAATAAAATAGGTTGTGCTATGTCTGAATATAAAAATTATGATAAATCACTTTTACCCGAATGGGCTAGGAGTGCAACGGTAATTGGTCTACCTCGAGATATATCAGATCTTCAAACAACGACAGGTTATCCTGAATATAAAAATTATGATAAATCACTTTTACCTGAATGGGCTAGAAGCGCAACGGTAATTGGTCCAGCTCAAGATATTTCAAATACTCAAGAAACATTATTTAATTCACAACCTACAACAGATGATTTTTCATTTGATGATAAAGATCTTACGTGGTGGGATGCACTAAGGAGTCATGGTGCTTCTGGTTTTTTTGCAGGTTATAGTGATGAGCTACAAGCGGCGAATGAAGCAGGTTTTACAGATTATTGGCGTGGCGATAAAAGGGCAGAAGAGGTCTATAATAGACGGGTAGCCAAGGAACGTGCTTACCAAAAAGCCTTAGAAAAGAAACACCCAATATTATCTTCTATCGGTTATACTCTTGGTTCAATTGTCCCAACAGTAGCATCATTAATCCCTGCTCTTGGATTTTTGAGAGTAGGTTCTGCGGCGTCAACATTTGGAAATCTTGGTAAAGCGGCAATTTTAGGAGCAGGTTCTGGTGCTTTGCATGGTTCTGGAGCAGGAGATGGTCTTTATGACCGCCTTACTTCGGCAGGGATTGGTGGTGGTATTGGAGCTGTTGCTGGTCCTGTTGGTTCTCTTGTTGGTACAGGAGCTTCTTGGGGGGTAAGAAAAGCGGGACATGGATTGCAACATATTCCTTTTTTAAGAGGGTATTTAAATCCTGCTCATAAAGACGTTCAAACCAAAGCAGTTAGGGAAGTTGCAAAAACATTATATGATGATGGTGTTGAGAATGTTGCAGAACGCCTTGCAAGTGCGCCGCGTCATGCATTTTTGACAGACATTAGTCCGAATTTAGAAGTATCACTTGCTAATATGGGGAAAACAAATACGCGCGTTTCTGAACTTTTGAAACATGCTCATGGAGAAAGGGTGCAGAATGCTATCCGCCGTATTGGTCAATCGGCAGATGAAAACATTACACCTCTCCAAGATACGAAAGTTTTAAAAAGGTTGCTTAAAGAGCAAGGAGAAAGAGAATATACAGATCTTTATGTACAAGCGATGCAAACTCCAATCGCGAAAAGACATTATCCGGCTCTAAATAGGCTTTTCAAAAATAAATGGTTTCAAGATGCCCTTAAAGAAGCAGTTGATATCTTAGAAGGGGACCCACGCAAAGCAATTGCTCAACGATTTTATGATAAAAATTTTAGCCATCTTAACTATAAGCCCACAATGGAGTTATTAGATCAAACTAAGAAAAGTCTAGATGAATTAATTGAAAAGTATAAAAATTTTGGTGATAATCAAAAGTCTTCAGGGTACCAATTGATTAAGAACAATTTGGTAAAGATAACGGACGAAATTTCTCCTACCTATAAAGCAGCGCGGGCTAGTGTAGAAAAATATAAAGGTTTTCAAGAAGCGATAGAACAAGGCAAAAACATTGTACAGAGAGATGTTTCTGGAGCAACAATAGCAGAAGGTCTTCGTAAAGGAGCAATGCCAGATGGTCTCAATACCTATCGCGTAGGGATGAGGGATTATATCGATGAGATATTAAAAAGATCCCGCCCTGTTAATAGACTTTCGAATATTTTACAAACAGGTAGCATGTCTAAAAATCTTAGCAGGTCTTTAAATCCTAAAAACATTAAAGCGTTGAGGAAAGCTGTAGATGATGAAAGATTTTATGAAGATGCGGCGCAAAGAGCACTAAAGCCATTTCAAGGAACGCCAGAGGCTTCTCCTCTAACAGGTGTTAATATTCCGTACGGAAAAGTTAGTACAGCACGTGCTGGGGCGAAAGTTATACAAAATATTTTATCTGATACGATTAGGAAATTGCCTCAAAAAGAAAGACAAATACTTGACCGTGATATAGCGAAATTAGCAACTTTTGGCGTTAAGGGGATGAGTCAACAGGAAGTTGCTCAAATGGTACAAAGATTTATACGATTACATAAAGCAGGAATTGGTAATGAACGTTTCTGGCATTTTGTTTCTTCGGCAGCGGCAGGAGAAGCTGGCAGATTTGCAAGGAGCAAAATCTATGGCTAGATATAATCCTTCAGTTGATCAAGCGATACGTCAAGCAGCGGCGCGGTATGGCTTGCCGGAAAGCTATTTATACCGTGTTGCGCAAGTGGAAAGTGGTGGCAATCCCAATGCAAGGAATCCACGTTCTTCTGCTGGTGGTCTGTATCAGTTTATAGACAGCACCGCCAAGCAATATGGCTTACAAGACCGTTTTGACCCCATACAAGCAGCTGATGCGATGGGTCGGTTCACACGGGACAATCGTAACCATTTAAGCCGTGTTTTGGGGAGAGCACCAACAGAGGC
>NZ_JAQISY010000075.1:0-3230 GCF_028618465.1 Bartonella sp. MM73XJBT
TAAAAACAATTATATTTCAATATGTTAGTATTTTAATGATACAACCCTTATCAAGATACAACCCATAAATTCAATCAATAATATATATTTGTCAGTTTGTGTCTGTAAATTGAACTGACAAAAGTAATCATTTCAATGACGCATAAAACCTATCAAAATACTCACTCTGATCTTTTTAAACACATAGTGCATTCGTCTTGAATGATATGTGAAATAAAGAGCAAATTTCACTATTCTGTTGTTGATAAGCATGATTTATAAAATTTATTTTAAGCGATTTATGGGTTTTCTGCTGCTTTTGTCTCATTTTGTTATCGCTATTTCTTTTGAATCAATTTAATAGACTTCATTTCGTTTCTTTACGAGTTTTGATCTTGCCATAGCCAATGGAGTTTATCTTAATATGCTTCAATCTGTTAAGTCTGATAATAAACAAGTCACGCTACGTTCTCTCTTAGAATATTATCGTCAACAAGCAAAATCACCCCGTGAATTGGGAACGCTGTTTGAAAACCTTGTCATGGCTTATCTCATGCAAGACCCTTTACAAAAGCAAGAATACGAAAAGGTTCAAACTTATTCGGAATGGGCTGAGGAACATGATGAAGATGGGCGTGATATTGGTATTGATCTGGTCGCTACAATCCGTGATCAAGGAGGATATGCGGCTATTCAATGTAAATGCTATGATGCTTCTCACATCATTAAAAAAGAAGATATTGATAGCTTTATCGCTGCCTCTGGGAAGAAAATATTCACCCGTCGTATTCTCGTTGATAGCACCGAAAGCAATTGGAGTGATAATGCTCACAACACTTGTGATGGTCAAGAGGTTCGCATTCAACAGATTAATCTGTTTGATTTAGAAAACAGTCAAATTGATTGGGGCGCTTATAAAGAACGAGGACAAGCTGTCCTTAAAGAACAACCGAAAAAAAAGCTTTTAGATCATCAAAAGGATGCACTGAAAGCTGTTTGTGAAGGGTTACAAGAAGCAGACCGTGGCAAGCTGATTATGGCGTGTGGAACGGGCAAGACCTTTACCAGTCTGAAGATAGCAGAAGCCCTTGCTGGTCAAGGTAAACGTGTTTTATTTCTTGTCCCCTCCCTTGCTTTGATGTCACAAACAATCCGTGAATGGACCATTGATACAGAAGTTCCCTTGCGTTCCTTTGCGGTGTGTTCGGATACACAAGTGGGCAAGCGTCGTAAAGGAAAACATGATGATGAAGCTGGTCTTGATGCCTCTGATCTTGTCTTACCGGCGACAACGGATGCAAAAGAACTTGCGCGTAAAGCCAATAAGACCTCTCTTGATGTGATGACCGTGGTCTTTTCGACCTATCATTCCATTCAAGTAATTTCCGATGCACAAAAAGACTATGATTTACCCGAATTTGATCTGATCATTTGTGATGAAGCCCATAGAACAACAGGAGTTGTTTTAGGAACAGACAAGCATGAATCTGAATTTATCAAAGTTCACGATAACAGCATCATTCGGGGTAAAAAACGTCTGTATATGACAGCAACCCCAAAGATCTTTAGTGACAAGTTGAAAAGGAATGCTGTCTTATCTAATAACGTTTTGGTGTCCATGGATAATGAAAAACTCTATGGCAAACAACTTTTCACTTACAACTTTTCACGTGCTTTAGAGGATAAGCTGTTATCACCTTGTAAAGTTATCATATTAGTTGTCAATGAAGAAGAAGTAAGCAAATCCATTCAACATCTTATTACCGATAAGGATTATGAGCTTATTCTTGACGATAGGACCAAGATTAATGGCTGTTATAGAGCCCTTACCAAAATGGATCTGAAACTTGATCTTGAAGATGACCCTAAGCCCATGCGTAGAGCTTTAGCTTTTTGCAAAGATATTGAGACTTCTAAACGCATATGCAAAAGATTCAAAAAAGAAAAAGTGCAAGAATCTTTGCGCGCTCTTCATAAGAACTATAAAGATACTCCCCCTCTTAACTGTACCCTTGCTCATATTGATGGAACCTTTAGTGCTAAAGAGCGTACAAAACAACTTGACTGGTTAAAGGAAGATGCGGGAGAAAATACTTGTCGCGTACTTACCAATGTACGCTGTCTTTCTGAAGGTGTTGATGTTCCTGCTCTTGATGCCGTTCTATTTTTACACCCGCGCAAAAGTCAAATTGAGATTATTCAAGCGATAGGACGCGTCATGCGTCGAGCAGAAGGTAAAAAAAGAGGCTATATCATTCTACCCATTGGGATACCCGCTGGCATTCCACCGGAAATAGCCTTAGAAAACAACAAAAAGTATAATGTCATTTGGCAAGTAATCAATGCTTTACGTGCCCATGATGATAACTTTAATAAAATAATTCATCATATGCACAAAAAACAAGACGTAAGCCATGCTCTTGAAATTGTTGCTGCTTCTCAAGAACTTGCGTTAGAAGATACGACTACGGTTATTGATGATTTACCTACACGCTCAAAATTAGAATATTCAGGACTTAATATTGGGTTAGCAACTTATGAACCCTCTCACACAGGTGGAGAACAAGGAGAATTCCGCTTTTTTCCTAAATGTAAAGATGCCATTAGAGCTGCTATTGTTAATAGATTTTACGACCCTAGCTATTGGAAAAAATGGGCAATAAATGTTGGTGATCTTGCTCAAACTCATATCACACGCTTAACTGAAGTTTTGACGAAATCAGAAACTGAAACACGGCGTGTGTTTAATGATTTTATGACCGAATTGCGTAGCAATTTAAATACAACTATCTCCGAACAAAATGCGATTGAAATGCTTGCGCAGCATCTTGTGACGCGTCCAGTCTTTAATGCTTTATTTGAGGGGCATCAGTTTGTTCAGGAAAATCCCGTATCTTGTGCTTTACAACGTGTACTCAATGCCCTTGATAACTTTACTCTTAAAGAAGAATCTCAAGATCTCAAAAATATTTCTAGGAGTGTGCAATTTTACACGCGTGGAATTACCACTCTTGAAGCACAACAAAGCTTAATTGTAGAACTTTATAATGAATTTTTTCGTTATGCTTTTCCACGTACAGTAGAAAAATTAGGAATTGTTTATACCCCCATTGAGGTTGTTGATTTTATCATTCATTCTGTTGATGATGTCTTACACAATGAATTTGGAAAAAGCTTAGGATCACGTGGTGTTTCTATTCTTGACCCTTTTACGGGTACTGGTACCTTTATCACACGGTTGTTACAATCTA
>NZ_JAQISY010000076.1:0-3000 GCF_028618465.1 Bartonella sp. MM73XJBT
AATCCCCCTACTATTGCGCCTTTAATGCCATTCATACCCACTTCATAAACATAACCACCCGGACCACAACTATCAGAGTGAAACCAACTTGATGAATGTGAGCTGCTGTGTGAATCATGTGATGAGCTTGAACTACCCATTTTAACTTCTCCTTAAGTTATTAAAATTACGTATCATAGTGATACACTTGAAACGGTTATCATGCTATTTAGAGCACTGTTAAATACAATTATAAGTTAAAATAAAATAAAAATAATGCATACATAATAAATACAGTATGTGTTTATTATGTATATGTAAAAATATATTTTAATTAAATAATAATAAGCTCTACAATACTGTTAAAATATGCGATATCTATCGCTCTTTCTCTTAAACAAACATAAATTCAAATGAAGCATTCACAAGAAAAACCTGTAGCCTTCTCTTGGTTTACAAGAACAACAAAGAAATATATTTATTATGTCATCGAACTCCGTTGCGTTGCTGTTGTTTTGCGTTTGCTGGGTTTGGTGAATCCTTTTATTTTTCAAGCAATTATTGACCGCACTCTCCCTTTTCAGCGTGCTGAAAGTCTCTATGCTATTGTTGTCTTGATGGTTGCTATCATGCTGTTTTAGCACAGCTCTTAGCACTCTATCAGGTTACCTAGGCGCTTATTTAGCCAATCGGCTTACCCTAGAATTTGGACGGCGTATTTACACCCATCTTTTAAGCCTCTCCTTGTCTGTGTTACGTCATTGGAAAGTGGGGGAACTGTTTTCGCGTATTGGAGAGGTTGATACAATTCGCGGGGTTCTAACAGGAACCATCGCCACAACTGTCCTGAATGTTCTGTTTGCCATTATTTATCTTGCTGCACTCTTTTCTATTAGTCCGAAACTTACCTTTATTGTTCTTATCATTTTGCCCTTACAAATGGGCTCTTTGGCATCTGTTGGTCCCTTTTTACGCCGCCAATTACGCCGTACATTCACTCTGCAAGCCGCCCATAAATCACGCCTTATTGAAAGCTTTACCAATCTTGAAGCCATCAAAGCGCATGTAAAAGAACCTGCTCATACAATACGCATGTAAGAAACTTTAGCCCACAGTCTCGATCAAAGTCTTACAACGAGTAAATTTCACCTCTTAAATGGGGCTTTAAGCCATATTTTTGGTGATCTTTTCACCATTTTTATCATCTTTTTTGGCGCCCAAGCAGTGCTGCAAAATCAAATCACACTAGGACAACTTATTGCCTTTCATCTTCTTGCTGGCAATGTTTCTGGTCCTATCTTAAGCCTTGCATCCTTATGGGAAGAATGGCAACATTTAAAAATCTCTCGTCTTCGTTTGGGTGATATTCTTAACGCACCTTCAGAATGGGAAACAGAAAAAACACCTCTTCAACTCACTGCGTTCCCTTATCTTGAAGCGAAAAATATCTGCTTTTCTTACGAAGAAAAAACTATTATCAACCATCTTGATATCTGTTTGCAACCTGGCAAGCCTATCATGTTGCTTGGTCCTTCAGGCTGTGGAAAATCAACTTTAGCCAAACTCCTTTGCGCCCTTTATCCCCCAGCAAGTGGACAAATATTGATTAACGATCAATCTATACAGAATTTTGATATCCGTAGTGTGCGCCAAACAATTGCGTATTTTCCCCAAAGTCCTTGTCTTTTTTCCGGAACCATTCTTGAAAATATGCTTCTTGCCAAACCAGATGCCTCTGAAAATGAAATCAATGCCGCCCTTCATGCTAGCGCTTGTTATGATCTCATTGCCCAATTGCCTCAAGGGCTCCATCCCCAAGTGGGTGAGCAAGGGGGCTTTTTATCAGGTGGTCAACGCCAACGCTTAGCATTGGCTTGTTTTTTTCTCATCGAACCGCAGATTCTTATCTTGGATGAACCCACTTCTGCATTAGATGACACGGTCAGTGCACAAATTGTTGAACATTTATATAAACTTTCGCAAGAGCGCATCGTTCTTGTCATTACCCATAAACGTGATCTTTTTCCTCAGCATGCAACCATATTAAATTTCACTGATCTGGAGGCAAAAAATGGCAGATAAGGCTCCCCATTTGCGCCCTTTATCACCAACCCTTCATATGGTGGTTACTGTTTGATCACCTTATTCCTTTTTATTGTGATTGGTAGTTTCATCACAAAAACAGAGATTGTTGCACAGAGACAAGGAGCGGTTATTCCCACCACCTATGTTCAATTGGTCCAAGCGCAAAATACAGGTCGTATTGAGAAAATTCTCGTAAAAGAGGGACAATTTGTTCATCAAGGGGACCTCCTTATTCAATTGGATCCGCGTGAAGCCTTAAATGAACGCGCACGTGTTCAAGCCGATATTGCCCAACAGACTCTTCAAGCCCAAATTGCCGCTGCGATTTTAGCTGCCTTGAGTGAGCGAGAGCCTTTGGATAAAGATTTTGTAACCAAAGGGCTCGCTTATTTGCAGATTCCTCCCTCAAGCAGTACGACAGCAAAAATGGAGGGAGAAAAACTCATCCACGCTACTCTTCAATCATTACAAGATAAAGTAAAAGCACTGAAAGCTCAAGCTGATCGTGTTACACGAAGCGGTGCTGTCCAATACGCACAATTGGATAAATTAAAAGATGATCAACAATTAAGCCAAGAAAAGCTTAAAGCTGCTAAAAGCCTGATGGAAACAAAAGTCATCAGCAACTCTCTTTATCTAGAGCGTTTACATGACTTTAAAAATGTAGAACATGAAATTTTAGCCAATAAAAGACGCTTGGAAGAAAACACCGCCGAAATAGAAGTGCTTCGCCAACAAAGACAAAGCCTTATTTCCGATGAAATCGCCCGCTATCAGCAGCTTTCTCGTGAAACAGAACTCTCTCTGCAAGGATTAAAAGCCAAACTTGACAGCTGCCAATATCGTCTTGACCATTTATCACTTTATGCACCTGTTGATGGACGCATTGATGATTTAAGTATCCACACTTTGGGTGGCTTTGTAGAAGCGGGGAAA
>NZ_JAQISY010000077.1:0-2859 GCF_028618465.1 Bartonella sp. MM73XJBT
TCGCCCCCACTCATCTCACCCAAAGCTTTACCACTTAACGCCATAACACTTTGATGAAAAGATTCCACATCAAACACAGCATCGGGATTCAAACGCTTCCATTGGGCACACAAAATCAAATATCCTGGCATTTTCTGCCATGAATCTTGAATCTTTTTCCCTTTCCAGTCAACCCCACCCTCACGCTGCAACCAACCTTTCAACGCCTCAATAGCTCTGCATGCATCATCGCTATCGCGTAAAAAACGAATATGATCAATCCCTGTCTGTCTTTTCACAAAGGCTAGCAACGCCTTATCACAACGATCACGAATAATGCCAAGATTCCACCCTGCAATCCATAAAGCTTGAAGCTTCTTGGCATATTTGCCCTCTAAACGCTTCACATTCGGCTCAAAACCACACGCGCGCATCTCATCGACGACTAAACGTTTCTCTAAAAAGTTCAAATCTTTCGCCGATTGCTTGCCCGTCAAGCGATAGAGCAGTGCGCGATAGGTCTCATCATCAAGACCTAACGCCCGTCTTCCCATATGAATAGCCGCTAAAGACATGGTTTCCCTCACGTCTTCGCCAGATCAATGGTTACAGCACGCCAAGCGCTTTCCAAACTATCGCGCTCATAAAAACGCACATATTCCTTAGATGTCGTCACTCGGATCGCTTCACGGATCGCCCGCATAGCCTCTTTCCAGCGTGGATCATCAATATCCAAACGCAACAGCATAAAGATCTCCCCCCGATTCACCTTGCCTTCTTTATCCGTATTAAAAGCACGCGTAATAATGGCGCGGATTTCAGGGCGCGCATCCGCAGACCATTCATTTAAACACTCATCAAGAAGGCTTTTGGCAATTTGCAATTGTGGTCCAAAATCAAAGCTCTCCTGCACTTGCACCTTAATACGTTGTAAACCATCAAAACTTGTGTAAGTACAATTACCCTTTTTGCCACGCCGCTCCACACCATATTCTTGCGCAAGCAAGCTATCAAAATCACTCAAATCCGCAATCGTATGGTTGTTAAAACGTGCAATCCTTGCCGATAACTCTTTCGCAAAACCCATAATTTTGCGCACCGTTTCATCCTCTAACAAATCCGCAGGGCGGATCAGGCTTACCGGCACCAAAGCCCCTTTTGCATCCTTCATATAACGCGTGCCTTCAAGTTCAATTTGTGGATTCATCACCAATGTCCTCCTTATGTTTTTTGAAACCGACGAAATGGCACAACATCCCCTGAAGAAGGCGCACATCCCGCTTTCAATTGCCAACGACACCGCATAAGCTCATGACCTAAAATGTGGTTATAGCCTGCCAAGCGGCGCAAATACTCATTTAATTCTCGAACATCTTGTCCATGCAAAAAAATCCCATCCATTTCATGTTTTAACAAGGCAGAGCGCAAAGCAATCAAGCAATCTCTCACCATATAAGGGTTCCGTTCCATCATTTTCCGCCTCCAAAATCCATATAAATCACACGATTGCTCTCATCCGCATCAGAGCTGTCACACTCAGCCAAAACTTCTGCAACTTCAGCTTCCAAAACCGCATCCGCCTCCCCCAAACGGTGAACACTCAACTCCAATTCAAGCAATAACGCCAAATCAACACACAATTTAAGCTTTTCTCCAATATCAAAACCGCATTGATAATCGTCATAAAGACCAACAAGCGTATCGGATAATTCTTTGTCGCATAAAGGGATCATGCCAATTCCTCCACGTTGCGGTTTTTCCATGCGGCTTTGACATGTTTAAGCGTCACCTCACTCTCATCCCCAAGCGCTGCCATGCGTGCTAACATCATAGTTTTATCAATCTGCCGTAAAGCCCCAGCTTTCAAACCAATACCGGTCAAAAACTTTATCGCACCAGCATCTTCAATCCCCCAATCGTGAATGCGCGCCGCAATATCCTCACTATAAGGTTTGCGACGTTTCAAATGCATCGCCAATCGGCTTTTAATTTGTGCATAAGAAGGTCCATTTTGACGATGCACGAGACGTCCCGAAATCTCATCATTGCCAACCAAAGCAAGCCCCGTACCATTGATATCAACAAAGTGACGCAACTGATTAATCGCCTCATCCGTTAAATTTTGCGCCTCATCAACGATCAACAATGTTCCACCCCCCACACGCTCTAATCTCTTGCCAATGGCACGAGTTAAGCGGGTGGGATTATATTCCACCACTTCCAATTCTGCTGCCATATCATTCAAAATACCATGAACACTGCGCGTATGCGGACTTGCTGTCACCAGATAAACATGCGGGCGGGTAGAGCGGTAATAGCGGCAGGTTTCCGTCTTGCCACTACCCGCATCAAGCGTAATCATCACCATATCCCCCGTACTTTGTGCCAGTGTTAGCGTGTCAATGATTTCACAAGCTATACGGTTCTTTTGAAAAGCTGGCTTTTCTGGGATCATCTCCAAAAGCCCTGCCGTTTCTTTTAACGCTTCAACCCATTGTTGCACTTTGGCATTTTGCTTGCCTAATTGCCCCGCATAACTACCCGCATACCACTGCGAAAAGGTGCCATCCGGCATACCTATGCGCCGCGCCACTTCTGCTTTAGTCCAGCCATTCGTCCGTCCCAAAGCGCGCACCGAATCCACAAGCGCATCCCATAAAGCAATATCATCACTATTGCGGTTTTGTGCTGTCCCATCGGGCTGTTTTTTGGGTCGCTCCCAAGGATTTTTATCAACGGTTGCATTTATCGCGTACTTCATATATATTCCCCTTTCGTATTGATTTAGACATCGACAAGGGGAAGGGCTAAAATCTTGCCCCTTGTCTTTTGTCTTCAATGAACATTTAAAGCCGTACGCGATACTAAAACGGCTAACCT
>NZ_JAQISY010000078.1:0-2830 GCF_028618465.1 Bartonella sp. MM73XJBT
GCGGGAACTGTCATGGGAAAGATAACCGCAACGGAACACTATGTCCCCCTTAATCCAGCAGCAACAGATGGCAGCCAAACACCGGCAGGGATTTCTTTTGCCACTGTTGACGCAACAGGCGCAGATCAACGCGCCGTGATTACAGCACGCTTATGCACAGTGAAAGCTTCTGAACTGCTATGGCCAGATGCCATCACAGATGAGCAAAAGAAAGCAGCCATTCAGTCTTTCGAAGACAAAAACAACATTCTATTGAGATAGGAGAATGCACACATGGATATGAATTTTTTTAAACATGATGCTTTCTCAAGCATCACAATGATGAAAGCCATTGAAAACTATGAGTTTCAACCTGGTCTTGTAAGTTCTCTTAATCTCTTTGAAGAAGTTGAAACCAGTACCACAGTGGTTGGGATTGAACGGCGTGATAATACATTTTCGCTTATTCAAACCAGTGAACGTGGCGCACCTTTGACAGAAGGTGATAGAGAGGGTCGTAATCTTCGGTTTTTCAAAACAACACGGATTGCCAAAAGTGATACGGTGAAATCAGAAGAAATCCAGAACCGGCGTGAATTTAGCGCAGAAGATCAGTTAGAGACAGCAATGAAATATATTGCCAGAAAACAAAAGAAACTGATTTCTGAAATAGAATTGACATGGGAAAATATGCAGCTTGGCGCTGTTCAAGGTGTTGTCCTTGATGCTGATGGCTCTGTCATTGTTGACTGGTACAAAGAATGGGAAATCACGCCACCAAAGCCCATTGACTTTAAACTAAATGTTGAGACAACCAATGTTGCTGACAATGTTGATCGGGTCATTATGAGGATGATTGAGGCTTCAAAAGGAGCATTTTCTGATCGTTCGCGGATTATTGGGCTTTGTGGAAATGAATTCTTTTCCAAGTTGAAAAACCATAAAACAATTCGTGAGACCTATCTCAACACAGCCTTAGCACAAACACTCAATAGTGCCGGAGGTGTTGCAACACCAAGTGCAATTGGTTCTGGGAGCTTTGGCAGTTTTGACTTTGCAGGTGTCACTTTTATTAATTACCGGAGTATTCACAACTATAATGTGAGTGCGAAGGCTGGAACAAAGCGTGCCATAGGCATTAAGCCTGATGAATGTCAATTCTTTCCTGTTGATGCGCCTGGTGTCTTCCAAAAAACCTTTGCACCAGGTGAAAGCTTGGATTTTGCCAACACGGTTGGAAGACCGCTCTACACCATGCTTATAGTCGACCACGACCGTAATGCATGAGTAAAACCGGAAGTCTATAGCTATCCGCTTTACATCTACACACGCCCTGAAATGCTGTTTAAAGCAGTGATTGGAGCGAAATAACATGCGATGGCACGGGCTGCTAAACCAAATGGTTAAAGATGTACGCAACACTTTTGGGCAGCCCATCATCTACACGCGAAAGGACAACCAGCAATCTTTTCGGATTACAGCGATTTACGGCATTAAGCATTCGGAATCGGATGCCGGTGGCAGAATCCCCACCACAATTGCAAGAAAGGAACTTGATCTTTGTATCAATGACATTGGAGGCTTACCACCAAAACCTCAAGATAGTATTGTGGTCCTCTCTCCTGAAAACAGCAAAGCGCCCTCTTCTCAAGAGCACTTCGTGGTCACAGATGTCCAAGCCTCAGAATCCGGTATGTATAAGCTTATCTTGCGGGAGATAAAACAATGAGGCATCTTTATTTGGTGTGTTTAAAAATCAATAAGGCTGCCCAAGAGCCCTAACCACTGCAGCAAATTGGGGAGTAGCGGTGAATTTGTAGTTCCATGGTATACCAGAGCGGCGATTAACCCGACATCCCTCATATGTGATGTCTACTGATGCAATTCGCGTCCAAGTAGTTCGTTCATTCTTTTCAGAGCTTTCAAACACAATAGCTTGATCGGTTACCAAAAGACGCCCACGTGCTACAACTACCATTTGTTCTATTTTATTTACTCTACGTTTACCAACAAAATTAGCATATTCTTGAACTCCCAACAGTTTTTCATTAGGTGCTAGACGATAATCATATTCACTTGCATCAAGTTCTTGAAACATTTCACATGCTTCGGAAAAATTAAAGGGAGGGATATCTGGTTGTAACATCGCAACTTGTTGTTCAAAATGTTTTTTGCGTCTGTATAGACAATAATTATATAAAGCGGAACCTGCAGAAAAAGTGAGTATTATTAACAACCCCCATCCCAAAAAGCCTAATCCATCATCTTTGTCTGGTTTGTTAACTTGAGTGGGGGTAATTTGCTTATCAGTATCCTCAGCTGGTACCTGAGTCACGCTTTCGTTTTGAGTAGCAACATCTATTGACAAAGTCGAGGAGGAGGCAACAATTTCATTATTGCGTGTAATTTGATTTGGTTTGTCTTTGTGTACAGAAGCACCTACTATCGCAGAGCCGATAAATAATAAAGCTCCAATACCAAGAGTTTTCAGTCCGTTTTTCCGCCATTTCTTTATACATACTAAAACGAGTCCGACAATCATCATTGGCAATGATAACAAGCACACGATCATTGCAATTATATTAAGGGTATCCAGCATTACCTCCCCCTCCGCTATAAATAAAAAAGTAAAGTGGAAATTTAAAGTGAGTTGACAAATAAAGTAAAGACGTACTTATATAATTTAGAAAAATGTAATATTACTTATTGACATTGTGACAGGAGTATGAATAATCGAATCAGGTGCCTCAAAAACACCTTAAATACCAAGCGGGCGAGCTACCGAGATAGTTTATTTTCCGCACATTAAAGGCTTTGACTCATTGTATGTTACACGCATATAATGATATTG
>NZ_JAQISY010000079.1:0-2779 GCF_028618465.1 Bartonella sp. MM73XJBT
CATGGAGGGACCGAATAATGGCAGGAAGGCAATGAGGGGAGGGAGCATGCAAGATCCTTTGATGATGTTAGGTCCACATCAATTTTATGTGGATTGGCTTAATTTCCAATCCTTTGAAGAGGAATTCTCTGCCTCATGGGTTTGCTTAGAGCGTTTTGGCAGGTCTCCCAGTTTGCAATTTACCGGCTATGGCAATGATCCCAAAACCATTCATGGCGTTTGGTTTCCAGAAGAATTTGGTGACCGTGCAGCCATTGATGCCATCACCACAACGGTCAAAAGAGCAAAGCCGGTCCAGATGCTTCGTTGGATCAATGATACCACCTATAGTGTCCTTCTCCATGGACCCGTGGTGATCACCAGTGTCACGAAAGACCACGACTTTATCAGTCGCTCCGGTCAATCCCAGCGTATCCGCTATTCCATCAGTCTCTTACCCTTTTTTAATGGCGGAAAACCGCAAGGTCAATATCAGGTGGGACAAATCCAAGTGGGGCAAACTCTATGAAGATACCAGAAAAGCGTGTTGTTGTAGAACTGGAGGATATGAGTCTCGATCTCCTCTGCTTTCAACATGCCATGGCTGTGTTAGGGGACCGTTCTCAAGTTGGGGCACTAAACGGTTATTTAGAAGCCACATTGCAAGCCAATCCAGAGATTGCCAAATATGGTCCAATTTTACCGCGGGGCTTGAAGGTCATTTTGCCAGAATTTGTGTTGTCTCATCCCCAAAGTATGGTGAAGCGGCTATGGGATTAATGCGCACACACCCTTTTATTGTGGTTAAGGTGGGAATGCTATGTTTATATAAAATCAATAACTTATATAAAGGTAAGGGAATTTTATGGTTATTGATTCTATTAGCTTATTTTTCTGTCTATCCCGAACCTTTTTATAGCTTATACTCAGTCATTTTATCCAAATATGTAACCAGATTTTCCAGTATGATGCTTGACTCTTATTTTCATTAATCGTATAGTGACGATATACGATAAGGGGCGGTAATGGCAGTTGTGAGTTTCAAACATAAGGGCTTAAAATTATTTTATACAACAGGTTCTACAAAAGCTATTCAACCAGATCACGTAAAAAAATTACGCGTTATCTTGACGGCTTTAACAAGTGCTACGACGCCTGAAATGTTGAGAGCACCTGCTTTTAAAATGCATCCTCTTAAAGGTGAACTTACAGGATACTATTGTATATGGGTGATGGAAATTGGCGTGTTACTTTTCGCTTTATGGAACAGATGTGGAGCTTGTTGATTATCAAGATTACCATTGATGAAAGGAATAAAAAATGATGCATAATCCTGCACATCCGGGCGAAGTTTTAAAAGTAGCTTTCTTAGAAGAAATGGGGATAACAATACAAAAATTAGCTGATCACCTCCATATGACAAGAGCTTCTCTCTCAAGAGTGATTAACGGACATGCTTCTATGAGTACCGATCTTGCGATTAAATTAGAGTTGGCTGGTTTTAGTAAAGCAAAATTTTGGTTAGATATGCAAACAAACTATAATTTATGGCAAACAATGCAACAGGCACAACCAACTATTTCTCCTCTAGTTTCTGAGGATAATCGAACACACATTTGATTTTGTTCATAATTTTTCTGGTGCTTTTCTTTATTTTTAGCTGCTACCTATTGCCTTAGTTTTTTTGAAGTTTTTTAATTGCTTCTATTGCAAGGCGTTTTCTATCTGCTGTTTTGGTATAAAGAGACGCCATTTTATCTTCTGTCCAGCCAAAAAGCGCTTTCATTTGCGAAACTGTAGCACCAGCATTGGCGGCGCGTGTTGCTGCTAATTTTCGCAATCCATGGGCTGATTTTTTAATACCCGCCGCATTACATGCTTCACGAAATAGATTGCCAAAACTTTCTTTGACAAGCTTATTTCCACTTTTACCGCAGATGAATGTTTCATTACCAATAGGACCAATTTTAAGAGTTTCTGCTAATTCAGGTAAAATTGGTAAAAAAACGTCTGTTTTAAATTGGCTCTTTTCTGTTTTAAGATGGATGATATTATCTTTGACATCTTTCCAACCGATACGAACTGCATCACCACGACGCAAGCCTGTATAAAGAAGAACATCAATCCATACGCGTTCATGTGTACCATGGGACCAACGGTGATAATATTTGTCTATGTCCTCTTCTAGCCATGGCAGTAATCCCTCACTGTTCAAAGATTTTGGTGCTTTTATATTAAAGGCAGGATTTCTATTTAAAAGGGCATTATCAACCGCCCAATTAAAAAGACCGTTTAAAGAGGTCAAAAAATGTTTTGCAGCCGCGGGGGTCTCTCGCCTTCTGTCTACGGCTTCAAAAATGTGTTGTTTGTTTATACTTTTATATGCACGATCACCAATAAGTTTAGAAACATTATTCAGAATTCGATATTTAACTTTTTTAGTAGCTTCTGATTGATTATGCCATTGCATGCTTTGTAAATACTGATGCAACAACCAATCGAAAGACCCTTCTGTGAGTCTGGTACGCCTCTTTGTTTTGGAGGAGCCATTTTGCGCTTGTTTAATAGCCAGCGTATAATTGTCAACAAACTCTTGCGTTCCATAGGTTCCTTCAATCCGAAACCGTGGTCCATGACCAATACGTACATACCATATAACTTTACCATGGCGTGTACGTTCACGAACAAGATGCGGTGGACGACGCTTTGGCATGGCTAAAACTTTATACCGTCGACAGAGGGGCAGCTTTTGCTGGTCTCGTAGTCTTCTTGTTCATTTTCAAGCGGTGGAAAATCATCA
>NZ_JAQISY010000008.1:0-88933 GCF_028618465.1 Bartonella sp. MM73XJBT
AAAGCAACAAACGGACAAGAGCCCATGCATTTTGCCCCTCTTATATTGGCAATGTCTGTGCATCAATGGCAACCACTTACACAGTCCTTGAGCAAAACGCACTCTAGAAGCGCAAAGTATCTTGACGCAGCAAAACACATCCACCCTTTGCGCATCATCTCATCAAGAAAAAGCCGCTAATGGAAAATTTGTTTTTATTTAAACACAAGACTGCTCGTGCTCTTTTGTCCATTTTCCCAAAGCAGCCAAATGGTTCATGCGAGCACGATGACAAAAAGCCTTTTGCGCAGCAGCAATATTTTCATGTTTACCAGCCCATGCTTTTAAGGCCGCTGCTTGCAATGCTCGCCCGTAAGAAAAGGTCAATTTCCAAGGCAATGCCCCTAAAGCATTCATAGCTGATAAATGGGCAGTCGCTTCTTCATCAGATTGTCCTCCAGAGAGGAAAGCAATTCCTGGTACAGCAGCAGGCACAGTTTGTTTAAGCACTTGAACCGTCTTTTCCGCCACCTCTTCAACAGAAGCTTTTCGCGCATCTTTACCATCAATCACCATATTGGGCTTTAAAATCATCCCCTCGAAAACAACACGGGCTTCAAACAACTCTTTAAACACAGCTGTTAAGACAGCCTGTGTCACCTCAAAGCAACAAACGGACAAGAGCCCATGCATTTTGCCCCTCTTATATTGGCAATGTCTGTGCATCAATGGCAACCACTTACACAGTCCTTGAGCAAAACGCACTCTAGAAGCGCAAAGTATCTTGACGCAGCAAAACACATCCACCCTTTGCGCATCATCTCATCAAGAAAAAGCCGCTAATGGAAAATTTGTTTTTATTTAAACACAAGACTGCTCGTGCTCTTTTGTCCATTTTCCCAAAGCAGCCAAATGGTTCATGCGAGCACGATGACAAAAAGCCTTTTGCGCAGCAGCAATATTTTCATGTTTACCAGCCCATGCTTTTAAGGCCGCTGCTTGCAATGCTCGCCCGTAAGAAAAGGTCAATTTCCAAGGCAATGCCCCTAAAGCATTCATAGCTGATAAATGGGCAGTCGCTTCTTCATCAGATTGTCCTCCAGAGAGGAAAGCAATTCCTGGTACAGCAGCAGGCACAGTTTGTTTAAGCACTTGAACCGTCTTTTCCGCCACCTCTTCAACAGAAGCTTTTCGCGCATCTTTACCATCAATCACCATATTGGGCTTTAAAATCATCCCCTCGAAAACAACACGGGCTTCAAACAACTCTTTAAACACAGCTGTTAAGACAGCCTGTGTCACCTCAAAGCAGCGCACAATGGAATGACCGCGTGATGGTCCATCCATCAACACTTCTGGTTCAACAATCGGCACAATTTTTAATTCTTGACACAAAGCAGCATAACGCGCGAGAGCCCATGCATTTTGCTTGATAGCTCCCCTTGTTGGCAGCGTCTGTGCATCAATGGCAATCACCGCACGCCATTTGGCAAAACGCGCTCCCAAAGCATAATATTCTTTTAAACGTTCACGAAGTCCATCCAACCCTTCGGTAATTGTCTCATGAGGGAAAGCCGCCAACGGTTTAGCACCGGTATCAACTTTAATCCCTGGCAAAGCACCAGCATCACGAATAACATCTGTCAACATTTTCCCCGTAGACGCTTTTTGACGAATGGTTTCATCAAATAAGATGACACCCGAAATAGCACTCTCCATAGCTTCTTTTGCGCTAAAAAGCATTTCACGATAAGCACGCCGGTTATCCTCATTGGATTCAACACCAATGCTTGCAAAACGCTTGCCAATTGTTGCAGTACTTTCATCTGCAGCCAAAATACCCTTACCAGCACTCACCAGAGCAAGAGCTATATCTTCAAGACGTTCACTCATTAAAAATTCCTCTTATTTTATCGCATTTCCAAAATCAGCAATACAGCCAGCACACTGAACACAGCCCGTGACCATACAGCTTTTTCAATTTTCTCTTCAATAAAGCCTTTAAGCTTGCATAAGAGCGAGAATACCAGGAAGCACCTTGCCTTCCATCCATTCTAAAAAAGCACCCCCTGCGGTGGAAAGATAAGTAAAATCATCAGCAGCACCAGCATGGTTAAGTGCAAAAACCGTATCTCCTCCTCCCGCAATTGAAATCAATTTTTTTGTCAGGCTCTGTTCTGCTGCATGACGTGCTACTGCTATGGTACCTTGATCAAAGGGCGATATCTCAAAAACCCCAAGGGGACCATTCCAGACAAGAGTAGCAGCCTCGTCAATCGCAGCATTGATATGAGCAATGGAACGCGTCCCAATATCCAGAATCATACCTTCCTCTGGAATATCTCCAATATCATAGAGACGATGGGGAGCATCTTTTTCAAAGCGAAATGCAACAATCGCATCCACAGGAAGCAGAATCCTACATTGGCACTCCCGCGCTTTTTCCATAACCTTTTTGACTGTTTCCATCAGTGCATGTTCACACAGTGATTTTCCAACACAGATACCTTGTGCAGCTAAAAAACTGTTGGCCATACCACCACCAATGACCAAATGATCAACCTTTTCAACCAAATGATTGAGCACAAAAAGCTTACTGGAAACCTTTGCGCCTCCAACCAATGCAATCACGGGACGCGTTGGATTGCCAAGCCCTTTTTCTAATGCTTGTAATTCACATTGTAGAGAGCGCCCCGCATAGGAAGGCAACAAATGTGTTATTCCCTCCACCGAAGCATGGGCACGATGAGAAACAGAAAAAGCATCATTCACATAGAGATCACCATTATGGGCGAGAGCCTCAGCAAAAGAAAAATCGTTCTGTTCTTCACCTGGATGAAAACGAACATTTTCAAGCAATAAAACGCCTCCGTTTTGCAATGCCTCAACCGCTACCTGCGCTGCTGAACCAATACAATCGAATGCAAAAGTCACCGGTTGATTGATGATTTTTTCCAACACTTCCACAACGGGATTGAGTGAAAATTCTGGCTCAACTTTTCCCTTTGGGCGCCCACAATGAGATAGAAGAATAAGCTTAGCACCACGCCTTTGCAGTTCAACGAGCGTCTCTTTATGCCGTTGAAGACGCGTTTCATCGCAAACTTTGCCAAGCGCCATGGGCACATTAAAATCCACCCGCACAAGCACACGCTTTCCAGCCACATCAACATCATCAAGTGTACGAAAACCCATCCGCTATTCCCTCTTCACTGTCCGTTATTTTAAACAAAAACACATTGACAACCTTCGCCTTACGCAATCCTCTCAATCTGCAATCAAAGAAAACAGCCCGCACACTCACCCATAATACAAAGACATACTCTCTCAGCCTTCATCAACATCACCAAGTGTATGAAAACCCATCCGCTATTTCCTCTTTACTTTCCGTTGTTTTAAACAAAAATCCATCGATCACCTTTGCTTTACAAAACTTTCTCTTTGCTTTTATAAAAAAGAGATCAGCAGCTCTATTTTCTCATACTTTTCTTGTTTATATGGTTTTTAAAACCAACTATGCCTGTACAAACACAAAACACACTATGCCATCACTTGGACAATACCTTGTTTTCAGCCACCAAGAACGCTTTTAGGCGTTTTTTCAAAAAGATTGCGTCCTTATTTTTATCATAAAATTTGACCTTTTAATATAAAAGAGGACCTTCGGGTCCTCTTTTATATGGTTTTGGCAAAAGCGACTGCCGTATCACCCATGCGGTTTGAAAAACCCCATTCATTATCGTACCAAACCAAAACACGACAAAGCTGACCGTCGATCACCTTTGTTTGATCGTTATGAAAAATAGCTGAATGCGGATTATGATTAAAATCACAACTGACCAGCTTTTCTTCCGTATAATCTAAAATTCCCTTGAGTGAACCGCGTGCAGCAGTGCAAATCGCCGTATTAATTTCTTCAACTGTTGTGGAACGCTTAGCGGTAAATGTCAAATCCACCACGGATACATTTGGCGTTGGCACGCGAATTGACACACCATCAAGCAAACCTTTTAATTCTGGCAAAACCAATCCCACAGCCTTTGCCGCCCCTGTTGAGGTAGGGATCATAGAAAGAGCGGCGGCGCGTGCCCGATAAAGATCACGATGCATTGTATCCAACACAGGTTGATCGCCCGTATAAGAATGGATTGTTGTCATAAAGCCCTTTTCAATGCCCACCGTATTATGCAAAACTTGTGCAACAGGTGCTAAGCAGTTTGTTGTACAAGAAGCATTTGAAACAACGTGGTGCTCTTTGCTTAAAGATTGGTGATTCACGCCATAAACCACCGTAAGATCTGCACCCTCAGAGGGTGCAGAAACAAGAACACGTTTTGCCCCCGCATCCAAGTGAGCACTTGCTTTTTCACGCGTCGTAAAAATGCCGGTACATTCCAAAGCAATATCGATATCCAAAGCTTTCCACGGCAACCGTGCTGGATCACGCTCTGCCAACACCTTGATCAAACCACCTCCCACATCAATGGCATCACCAACCACCTTCACATGCCCTGGAAAACGCCCATGGACTGAATCATAGCGCAACAAATGGGCATTGGTTTCCACCGATCCCAAATCATTAACAGCCACAACTTCGATATCTTTCCGCCCACTTTCTACCAGTGCCCGTA
Source organism: Bartonella sp. MM73XJBT (assembly GCF_028618465.1). NCBI lineage: Bacteria > Pseudomonadati > Pseudomonadota > Alphaproteobacteria > Hyphomicrobiales > Bartonellaceae > Bartonella > Bartonella sp. MM73XJBT. The sequence continues at coordinate 4,611 of NZ_JAQISY010000008.1, forward strand.
AAATATTACGCCCAATACGACCAAACCCATTAATTGCAACGCGAACCGTCATCTCACATTTCCTCATTTCTCTTTATAGCACAACAAATGGGTATTCGCTCCAACACTCCCAAATGGTGAAAAGCTACAAATTCCATATCTTCATCAATTACTCAATCACCCGTAAAATATTACACTCAATACACTCAAACCCATTCATTGCCACGCGAACCGTCATCTCACATTTTCCTCATTTCTCTTTATAGCACAACAAATGGGTATTCGCTCCAACACTCCCAAATGATGAACAGCTACAAATTCCATATCTTCATTCATCACTTAATCCACAACTGTGCAAAAAATAAATATTGCCTTCGATATGATCACAACTACTCATTGCACCATGAATACTTATTTGGCATTTTCCTTATTGATTTCTTCCCGTTTTTTTTCAACGTGAGCCACCACATTCTCACAAGTCATGCCAAAATGTGGATAAAGCGCCTCAATTGTTCCGCTCGCACCAAATCCATCCATGCCAATAAACACACCATCACAGCCAATAAAGCGTTCCCATCCCTGCCCCACAGCAGCTTCAATGGCAATTTTAATGGGTGCATCACCAATAAGAGCACGTTGATAAGAAAGAGATTGCTGGGCAAAAAGTTCAAAACAAGGCACAGAAACTACACGTGTTGGAATGCCCTTTTCTTCCAACAGCGCATGTGCTTGCACGGCAATTTGCAATTCTGAACCAGAAGCAAACAGGGTCACCTGCGCATCATCGCTAGCAGTGAGCAATTCATAAGCACCGAGCATACAAAGATTTTCTTCTTCATGCTCTTGACGCAACAGTGGTAAATTTTGTCGGCTTAAAGCCAAAGTAGAAGGCGTTCCACGCGTTTTCAAAGCCAATTGCCAACACTCCACTGTCTCTATAGCATCAGCGGGGCGGAAAACAAAATGGTTGGGCATTGCACGCAAAGAAGCCAAATGCTCTACGGGTTGATGTGTGGGACCATCCTCACCAAGACCGATGGAATCATGAGTCATGACATAAATCACTCGTAATCCCATCAAAGAAGAGAGCCGCATGGCAGGACGCATATAGTCAGAAAAGCATAAAAAAGTTCCCCCATAAGGAATAAATCCGCCATGAAGGGCAAGACCATTCATCACAGCACCCATGGCATGTTCGCGAATTCCATAATGCAGATAGCGTCCTGAAAAATCTTCAGCAGAGATGCTTTTCATCTGGCTGCTTTTAGTATTATTAGAGCCTGTTAAGTCAGCAGAACCACCAATGGTTTCCATAACGACTTCATTGATGACTTCAAGAGCCATTTCCGAAGCTTTACGAGTAGCAACCACAGGGCGTTCTTCCACGATTTTTTGTTTATAAGCATCAATAGCGCCATCAAATCCACCCAACAAATCGCCCCGCATCAATCTTTCAAATTCCACACGTTCTGACACAGGCAGAGCAGCTAATTTTTCTTCCCACTTTTGCCGCCCTTTAGCAGCACTAAGACCCGCCAAGCGCCAATTATCAAGAATATCCGCTGGAATAACGAAAGGCTCACTCCTCCAGCCTAAAGCGATACGAGTTTCAGCAATTTCCCGTGCTCCTAAAGGAGCACCATGAACTTTATTGGTTCCAGCTTTATTGGGTGCTCCAAAACCAATGGTTGTTTTACAAGCAATCAAAGTTGGTTTATCAGAATTTTGTGCTTCTTTAATGGCATTGGCTATAGCCGTTTGGCTATGCCCATCGACTTTGTGCGTATTCCACCCAGACGCCTTAAAACGCGCTATCTGATCTGTATTATCAGCAAGGGAGATTTCACCGTCAATAGAAATATTATTATCGTCCCACAATACAATAAGCTTGTTGAGTTTCAAATGACCCGCCAGGGAAAGTGCTTCTTGAGAAATCCCTTCCATAAGACATCCATCGCCAACCAAGGCATAAGTATAATGGTTGATGAGATCACCAAAACGCGCATTTTGTAAGCGCTCAGCAAGCGCCATCCCCACGGCATTCGCCAACCCTTGTCCAAGAGGCCCGGTGGTTGTTTCAATACCCGCAGCATGCCCATATTCTGGATGCCCAGCAAGCTTCGAGCCTAGTTGGCGGAAATTTTTGAGATCCTCAAGAGAGATATCTTCATAACCGGAAAGATAGAGTAAAGCATAAAGCAACATAGATCCATGCCCAGCCGATAACACAAAGCGATCACGGTTAGGCCAGGAAGGATTTTTAGGATCATGGGCAAGGAACTTTGTATAAAGAACGGTAGCAATATCAGCTGCACCCATTGGCAAGCCAGGATGACCAGAATTTGCTTTTTCAATCGCATCAATCGCAAGAAAGCGGATAGCATTGGCCATCTGATTTTGTTGTTCAGTATTTGTCATAAATGATAAACCATTTCGTTAAACAGGTTATTCTGTTGCTTCTTCTGTATTCTCTTAGATTTTTTGAGCAATACTTTTTTCATTTCTAGGGTCGGATTTTTTACCATTCTGTAAGTAATACCAATACCATTCCCCTCACATATCCTTTGCACACATATCATTTATGCCAATACTTTTAAAAAATCCAGCCTTTAATTCATATGTGTTCTCTGCCTTGCTTGCTAAAATGTCTTACATACTTAAAAATAAAATTTACACAAGGAAAGAAAATGAGTGATTCGTTTTTGCATAAAAAACTGATAAAGGATACAATCACTTGGAGGATAAAAATATCATGAATCAAGAAACTACGGTTCTTCCACACGCTTTAGAGCAATTAGAAAAAGCACTAAGAACCTTAGAGATCACCATTATAAATCGCAATGTTGTTATTGATAAAAATAACGAATGGGAAGAAGAAATTCAACGAATGAACACTGATCGTAGCCATCTTGCCCAAGCGCTAGATAAAGCTGAAGCACAAGTTGAGCGGCTAGAAGCAGTAAACAAAGAAGTTTCCAAACGTTTGGTTAAAGCGATGGAAACCATTCGTGTTGTCATTGATAGATAAAGGTTTGAATGTATGGAAACTGTTTCCGTCACCATTGATGGTAAAGTTTATCGCATGGCTTGCAATAAAGGACAAGAAAGCCATCTTATTGAACTTGCAGCTCGATTAGACCAATATATCGCCCATTTGAAGAAAAATTTTGGTGAAATTGGCGATCATCGTTTATCGGTTATGGCCGGCATTATGATTATCGATGAAATGGAAGAAATCCAACGAGAAAATAAAAAACTACAAGAAGATTACGAGGCTCTTTTGCGGCTGCACAATGAAAGAGACCGCACCATGGGAAGAATTGTACGCAATACAACAGAACGCATTGAAAAGCTCACCAATCAATTGCTCCAAGATAACCAAACCAGCATTGATGTTCAAGAACGAGAGAGCTCATAAACACACACTCGTTCTCAAACTGACCAGAAATATAATTTTTCCAACAACAATCAAAAATCGGTCTCATTGTAAAAGTCGTACATATACAGCAACAAGCAAAAGAAATGTTTTTTTAAAAAGCAATGCTACTGTTTTGCATCAATTCCAGTTGTCTCACAAACAAACACCTCTCATGAAAAATATCATGTAAAATCTCTGAACGGCTCCGTCTTTACACCTATCAAGGAATAGACCAACAGTACTGTTCTACCTCCTTGCCCTTTTTGCAATTTTGTCGCTGCTTCTGCATTTAAAAGGTTTATGAAAAGGATATTGGCTGTTTTATTGCCCCACCAACTCTTCATGAAATGAACAAAGAAGCAAATATTGTTCACCTCTAAACCAAGAGGCTTTAAACTGAAAAAATATTTTTATTAAGAGCTTTTAAAATGAGAAAATGCTGAATTATCATCAATCAATATCTTGGACTGTCAAAACAAGTCTCCTAAAGCGTGTCCTGAAAACAATGTATATCAATTTAAAGAACAATGTCTCACAAATAGCGCAATAAAATTCACTAACCATCATCAGAATCGCTTCTTCAAAATAAAGATCGGATACCGATTGAGGAGATAATATTACAAGATTAACTCTCGCAATCTAAAAGCCTATCGCCGCGCTGTTTTGACAATGGGTGATAAAGCAATAATGGATCTATTTGCGCACTCTCGTGAAGCACGCACACCCGTTGTGCCCGAAGCGGTAAGCAACAATAGCTATGCATACGAGTGTTTCAGCGATCTCGCGCGCTGCCCCAAAGAAATGGCATCGGTTCCTGTTGACTATGGTGCAGGATGCTGCGCTCCAACCATCACCTCATAAGTATGATCTTGCTCAATTTGCCGAGCAATGCGATCCATCATAAGCACAGCTTCTTCAGGATAAAGACCAGAAGCGGATTCAGCAGACAACATCACCGCCCCACTCTGTAAACATCAGAGATTTCTGCTCATATCAAACAGATGACAAATAACATCTGCGCTCCAAAGTAAATCACTCTACCCAAACATTTCTAATATCCCCAAACCCTTCAAACACCCTTTGTACCATCTTGAGAAACAGCCGCAATACGCAAGAGATTTGTCGCACCAGGCGTACCAAGGGGAACGCCTGCGGTAACAAGAAAGCGGTCTCCACTTCTGCAAAAGCCTTCTTGAAAAGCAATCGCTGCTGCACGGTCAACCATATCCTCTAGATCCCGTGCATCTTCACTCACCACACAATGTAGTCCCCAAACCAAAGCCAATCGCCGCGCTGTTCCCACAATGGGTGACAAAGCAATAATGGGTCTACTTGGGCGCTCTCGTGAAGCACGCACACCCGTTGTGCCCGAAGCGGTATAAGCAACAATAGCTGCTAATGCGAGTGTTTCAGCGATTTGTCGCGCGGCCAAAGAAATGGCATCGGTTCCTGTTGACTGTGGTGCAGGATGCTGCGCTCCAACCATCACCTCATAAGTATGATCTTGCTCAATTTGCCGAGCAATGCGATCCATCATAAGCACAGCTTCTTCAGGATAAAGACCAGAAGCGGATTCAGCAGACAACATCACCGCATCGCTCCCCGCATAAACCGCTGTAGCAACATCAGAAACTTCTGCACGTGTTGGAACAGGAGAGGAAATCATAGACTCAAGCATTTGTGTTGCCACCACCACGGGTTTTCCTGCTAAACGACAGGCTTTTATGAGTTGTATCTGCAATGCAGGAATCTTTTCCAAGGGCATTTCTACACCAAGATCTCCCCGTGCAATCATAATGCCATCACAAACATCAATAATTTTCTCTATGTGCTCCAAAGCTTGAGGTTTTTCGATTTTAGCCATCAAAGCCACTTTGCCTTTCGTCAACCGGCGCACCTCTATAATATCTTCTGGACGCTGGATAAAAGAAAGAGCGATCCAATCCACAGGCTGTTGCAAAACAGCTTGAAGATCAGCCTTATCCTTTGACGTCACCGAACCAAAAGGCAAAATGGTATCCGGAAAACTGACACCTTTGCGATCAGAAATACGGGTTCCAGCAACCACACGGCATTCAACAAAATGGTCATTACATAACTGTGCACGTAGTTCCAACTTTCCATCATCAATCAACAGCCGATCCCCTGGTTTCACAGCAGCCAACACATCCTTATGGGGAAAATAAACACGCTGTCCATTCCCCAGCTCATCATGACTGTCTAATGTAAAACTTTGCCCAACACGCAACTCCTCTTGCCCTTTAGCAAAAGATCCAACACGCAATTTTGGTCCTTGAAGATCCACTAAAATACCAATGGGCCGGCGAACAATTTTTTCAACCTCGCGTATGCGCTGAACCAAATCAGCCATTGTTTCACAGTCCGTATGGCTCATATTCAAACGAAAAACATCGGCTCCCGCCCTAAAAAGTTTTTCAATCATTGCAAGAGAAAAAGAAGAAGGACCAAGAGTAGCAATAATTTTTACCTTACGTGCACGTTTCACTGTGAAGAACCTCCTAAAAGCGAGGGGGGCTGTACTACTGAATCACCCAACAAGGACTCTTCCGTCAACTGTACCATCCAACTGGTTTGATTACCCGTATCAATTTCCTTAAACTCCGCCTTTTGATAGCCTCGCGGAAAACAATCATGAACCCCCTGAATGGTAAATTGGCTATCTTGCACACACATCGTTATAGACCCTGCCCAGTTGCCTTTTTTCTGTGCACCCTCGGCATAAAAATAATAAAACCGTGAAGAAAGTGGTCCCTCAATTAAGGTTTTACACTCTGTCACGGGAACCACCCACCACCCTTCACTCACCCAGCCTGAAAATGTACGATAGCCAAGGGCAACACCAACGGACTGTTGGGTGGTATTACAAACTCTAAAATCAGCTCTTGCCAAACCAACAAACCAGCACGACAGCAGAATACTCAAGAAAAAAACGCTCAGTTTTTTCCACAACCCCCATTCCTGTTTTTTGGCAACCACAAAACTTCCTTTATCATGTAAGCGATTAAAACAAAGCATACAGCCCTTATTCTTTTTCAAAAGCCTCATCACATCTCTTACAAATCGATAGAGATATGTTTTTATCCTTTTTGGCTTCTTAATGCCTTTTTATCAATGCATATCTTAAAAATTTTACAAAATATTTAAAGTCAATTTGTAAAAAAACGATGTAGCTTGATTGACCTCTTGTTTTTCAGGCTTTCTCAACAAAAAATTATCGCTAACAAAACAGCTTAAAACATAAAGTCCGGAGAAAAATGCAATGAACACAGTGACCAATGAAACACACGCAATATCCGTAAACCAATTGCGCGCTTTTATTGAGCGTATTGAACGATTAGAAGAAGAGAAAAAAACGATTTCTGATGATATTAAAGAGGTTTACGCCGAACTTAAAGGCTCTGGTTTTGATAGTAAAGCTGTGCGCAGCATTATACGGCTGCGTAAAAAAGAAGAGCATGAACGCATAGAAGAAGAAACCATCATCCAACTCTATAAAGATGCACTTGGGATGAGTTAACGCCATTCATCACAAGAATGGCATCAGATATTTTCTCAATATGACAGAGAAAAGGAATCACACACCTCAATTTCTTGTCAGAAATGAGCGGTGCATAGAGCTTATAACGATAATATCAACGACATGTTGGATTTTTCGCCTCTGATACAAAACAGCGCGCTACAAAAAATGCTAGAAAATGGCCACCACAAAATACTCTTGTGTTCCTAATTTGCGCACTTGTTTTAAAGAGGAGTTTCTCAATGCACCGCCTCTATTTCACAACAGGACCCATAAAGGACATCACGATCAGAATATAACAAACCAATCACTACGCACACCATCAGACTCTTCCCTCCCCAATGTTGCGGATACCCTTGGCACCTGAAAACATTCATCAACCAAGCCCCCTTATCTTCAATCACTTTCACCCCACATGCCAATCCCGGTTGTAAGCAGCAAGAAAATGATTTGGCATGATTTATCATAAACAAATTTGCAATCAGAAAATCCTACCATATTCGAGATTCTTCTTGAAGATCAGAAATAATAAATGACCGTTATAAATCAATGCATCACTTATTGATGAATGGTTGTTTGAGAAAGTATAACATCTCTTGTACGAAAAAATCTTCTACTCTCTCACTCCGTTACTAAGGAGAGAGAATCAAAGAAACCGATGAGTGAAAACACCAAAAACTATGCACTAATTGTAAACCATACCCTCTTTTGCACAAAGCAAATGGCAAAAAAGTTATTCAATCTCTCATCGTCAAAAATGGGCTGAGAAATGGATTGACAAACTTCCCATAATTGCACACACGCAAAAAGGATATAATCAAAAAGCAGAAGGTCATTGAACGAAAAGAGCACAATCATAGAAAGGAAAAAAGACGCAACCCTCACACCACCAACGCAGAAAGGTGCATCAAATCAGCAAGGGCTTAAGTATTGCAAATTTGCACACAGCCGCACCCATTGCCTCCTATAATTTGCCAAGTATTTTTGGAAAGGACAAAAATCTATACATCTTTTATAAGCACAAAAAACTTATGGATTAAAAACACACATAAATGATAAAGAATAAGTTTTGTGCTTTAGAGTGAGCGCAGAGGCTTTTATGCAAGGAGTAATTGAAAAGAGATAAATCAATGTAACAAAGCATTAACAATCAATTGCAAAATAAGCTCTGAATCGGTAACTTTTCCCCCATCATTCCACACCTTGCTGTAAAATTGATCACTTTTGATAAAATCCACAATCAGCTTCCCACCCTTTGCAGTGAATTTCGGCAAAAAGGACAAACCACGTGAAAAGAAGTATGAGAAAGAGACAAACTCATCCATTTCTTGTAAGAAAAAGCTATGGCAATCACAACAAAACGCACAATTTCCACCTTAATTGGTCCAGAAGATGCAGCCGAACTGTCCTGCTATTACCTGCGCAATGAGAATCATCTCCGCCCCTTTGAACCGGTGAGATCTGCTGATTATAATACTCTAACAGCTTGGGAAACACGCGCAAAGGCTTTTGCTCATGAGAGTGCACAAGGATGCGCCTATCGATATGCCACACGATTGAAAAATGACCCTACGATCATTGCCACCGTGAATTTTACCAATGTGGTTCGTGGTGTTTTTCAAGCCTGTCATCTTGGTTTTTCTGTTGACGAAAAACAGCAAGGAAAAGGTCTCATGTTCGAGATTTTATCTACTCTGATACCCCATGTCTTTGCTGTTTATCATCTCCATCGCATGATGGCAAACTATATGCCTGAAAATACCAAAAGCGGAAATTTATTGAAGCGCCTTGATTTTGAGCAAGAAGGCTATGCGAGAGATTATCTGATGATTTCTGGCAAATGGAGAGATCATATTCTCACCTCTCGAATTCATGATCCTCAGAGCCCAAGAAATCAGTATAAAGCTTTATAAGGTATTTTCACCAGAATATTAAAAGAAAGTCATATCAAGCCTTACAAAATGATGAAAATGTTCCTTTTTCACTGTCTTCACATAACAGGACACATATTGATTTATAATGATAATTTAGCGTTACTCATATTGAATGAGACCCTCGAATATCGTAAGATTCTCTCATTTCAAACCTGTCTATCTTGAATCAATCAAAACCACTCGCTTGCACGTCAAAAGCGGGACTGGTGTGTGGGTAAAAATTGTATAAGAAAGAACTAAAAATGGCTCTTCTGAACCGTCTTAGGTGCCAAGGGCTGTCGCAACATTGGGAGCTGGCAAAGTGAATGATGATGCCGGCTTGCTTCTTCACAAGCGTAAAAATAGCAGTGCTCAATGGCTTTACCGTTATACCCTCACGAACGCTGTCGTGAAATGGGCTTGGGGGCATTGTGAAATGTCTCTTTAAAAAAAGCCCGTGAATGTGCAAATCAATAGCGTTCTGTTTTGCATGAGGGCCGTGACCCCATTAAAGTGCAATCTCCCATTACTCCTCTTTCATGCGTAACTCTTTTTTCTCTCCAATATGCACACGCATTCCATACAGAATGAAGCAAAACAAAGAGGAAATGAAAAAAAGCGATCATGCAAATCCATAAAAAGCTTCTTGAAAGAATTAACGCTAAAGCGTTTATAACTTTCCACATTCACTGTCTTCGCGCAATAATTCAAGTTCTAACCATTCCTCTTCTTTGCCAGCACAACTCTTTTTTTTCTCTTCCAGAGCTATGGATAAACGCTCGAAACGCTCTTTATCCTTGCCATAGAGCGCTGGATCAGAGAGTTCTTGTTCAATTTTTTTGATTTCATCCTGCAAAGCAGCGATTTGTTCAGGCAATTTTTCCAGAGCATAAACCTGCTTATAAGACAGCTTGCGTGGCTTTATTTTCTCCCGCCCCCTAAAGTCATGATCTTTTGAAATGAGATTTTCATTCGCCCATCCACGCGGATTTGCAGATGCTTTACGTTTTGATAACTCTTTATTTTTGCGCTCTAACGATACAGCGTTCTTATTTTGCGCTATCATATCGCTATAACCGCCAGCATACAAAATCCAATGCCCATCTCCTTGGGGCGCCAACATATGAGTCACCGTGCGATCTAAAAAGTCCCGATCATGGCTCACCAACAAAACTGTTCCAGCAAAATCGGCAATAAATTCCTGCAACAAATCCAAGGTCTCCATATCCAAATCATTGGTGGGTTCATCAAGAATCAAAAAATTTGCCGGACGCGATAGCAACCGAGCCAGCATAAGGCGCGCTCTTTCTCCCCCTGAAAATTCTTTGAGTGGTGTACGTGCTTGTTCAGGTAAAAACAAAAAATCCTTCATATAAGAAACCACATGGCGCTCTTGACCATTGATCACAAGAGTCTCTCCCCTCCCCCCCGTGAGATAATGGGCTAATGTTTCTTCTTCATTGAGAATACGCTGTTGATCAAGAAATGCCATGGAAAGATTATATCCATGCCTCACCGTTCCACTATCAACGGCTTCTTGCCCAATGAGGGTAGAAAGTAATGTTGTCTTGCCAATACCATTGGGACCAACCAAGCCGATACGATCACCACGCTGAATGCGTAAAGAAAAATCTTTGACAATAACGCGCTTCCCATAAGATTTTGAAATTTTCTTTGCTTCAAGGACCAATTGACCAGAATGAGAACTTTTAGCAGCAATCAAAAGCGCAGTTCCTGGTTGCCCTTTATAGGTTTTGTGAAGTTTTCGCAGCTCTTTTAATTCCCCCAACCGACGTACATTGCGTTTACGCCGTGCGCTCACCCCATAGCGCAACCATTGTTCTTCGCGTGCAATCTGTCGTCCTAATTTATGTTGCTCTAGAGCCTCCTCTTGCAACGCCTTATCACGCCAATTCTCAAATTCTAAGAAGCGTTTTTCCAGTCTTTTTGTACTACCTCGATCAAGCCAGAGGGTTGAACGCGTGACATTTTCCAAAAAACGCCGATCATGGGAAATCACCACAATGGCTGAAGACAAAGAACATAAAGTCCTTTCTAACCATTCAATGGTTGGCAAATCGAGGTGATTGGTTGGTTCATCTAACAGAAGAATATCTGGTTTTGCGGCAAGAGCACGCAACAAAGAGACACGCCGCTTTTCCCCCCCAGAAAGGGTCTCCAATTTTTCACTTCCTGAAAAACCTAGATTATCGCGAAGTGTATTTATCCATGGTACATCAGGGGTCTGATCTAACCCCGCTTCTACAAAGCCATGAATATCCTCAAATCCCGCACAATCGGGATTTTGTGAAACATACCGTATCGTGACTCGAGGGTGGCGAAAAATTTCCCCACCACTCGGCTCAATTATTCCTGCGGCAATTTTTAACAGCGTTGATTTTCCACAACCATTACGCCCCACCAGCGCGATACGAGCCCCCTGCTCAACCGATAAGCAAGCTTGGTTGAGCAGGGGGGTTGTTCCAAAGGTTAGAAAAATGCGGTCAAGCCGCAAGAGCGGCAACACCATTAACGAACGCGGCGTGGACAAGGTGCCTTATACATCACACCTCTTCCATCCCGATAAGTGCACAATTGTGGTATTTTTTGTGTATGCATTTTTTGTGCACAAGGTGCTTTGTAATAGTGTCCTTTATGCCCACGATAAGTGCACATTGCTGTTGACGGATGAATAACAATCTGTCCTTCCCGTCTTTGTTCTCTTTTCTGATTGACAGCAGCACCTGTTACTGTTCCAGCAATAGCACCAAATGCGGCACCAGTCAGTGCTGCACCAGGAGTACTTCCAGCAATTGCAGTTCCCGCCAAAGCACCTATTGCTGCTCCTCCCACACCGTAACGTGCAACACGCTGATCATTTGTAGTACAAGCTACAGTACTTAAGCCAATGGCTGAAATAACTGCCACTTTCAAAAATGATTTTAACATATTAAAACCTCTCCTTAAATTAATACATAAATATATCATTCATGCCAGCACTTCATCGCTTGCCCCCCTCTGCCTTAATCAAATATACCGGAAGAGCTTTATGGAATAGGTACAGACGCCAACAATATAGCTTTTCCAGAACCTAAATGGCAAGAAAAGGTTCCACAAATACGGTTAGAAAGTGTCAAAGACGACCCAAATGACACATTTTTGTCACAAAGTGGCCATTTCACCCCTGAAAGCGTCAAGCCTTGTAAATCAGAAAAACCGATAATACTAAACAAACATCCATCGGGGAGATCATATGAAAAAGTCTTTGGTAAGACTGGCCATCCTTCTTCACAACCGCTTGTCAACAACACTGTAATACCTTTTTCTGCCATCATCAGTGCTTGTACCATATGAGAAAGACTATGATCACTCCGCTCCCCTCCCAAGGCACCACACAAAATAAGGTGTTTGGCACCTTTTTGCAGAGCTCTCTCACATGCCAGAGCACTATCGGTCATATCTTTATCAGAGGGAAAAATCTCACGGGACACATGAATATAGCTGTTGATTAAAGTTTGATCTGATGAATCGAAATCTCCCACCCACAACTCAGGCATCACACCAAGTGCAGCGGCATGACGCATTCCCCCATCTGCAGCAATCACGCGACTTTTGTGAATTTGCGTGAGCAACCGATCGGTGATACAAACATCTCCATTTAACAATATTGTAAATGTTGTCATACTATACTCTGCCTTCCGTAATTTTTTCTCGTATCTTTTATCAAAAAGACCCGTTTCTTATGGACAATAACCGTGCTATAGCCAAAAGAATCCTTATCAAAAAGCTCCTTCCCCAAAAGCTTCTTCTTACTTAAAAAAACATATACAAAGAGACCAATGAAATTTGCCACAATTCACCCTAAAAACACAGTGTATAAGAATCAACAACACCAAATTTTTCAACGAAATATTCCCTTTCGCACCAGAATGTACAGAGCACCTTTCATAAGCCTCACGCTTCTCCTTTCTGCTTGTCATATGCATCTCTCTCCCAATGATATGCTTTCTTCAGATTCTTCTGGAACAGTCAAACATGCCAGCAAGCACAATATTTATGTCACATTAAGCGCTCTACAACACCCCCGTATTTTGCAAAAATATGGCGGTACCTATTATAACGCAAAACTTGAACGTCTATTAGCGAAGATTGTGCACAAACTAGCTAGCGTGTCACACAATCCTCAGCAACACTATTCTGTAACAATCTTAAATTCAGAAAGCATCAATGCATTTGCCCAACCCAATGGCTCTATTTACATCACCCGTGGCATGCTTGCCTTAGCCAATGATTCTTCAGAAGTTGCAGCAATTTTAGCCCATGAAATAGCCCATATTACCGCTAATCATGGCATTTTACGGCTAAAAAAAGAAGCGGAATTGAAGGCAACAAATCATCTCTCCTCACACCTTTTCCCTCATGAAACAAGCAAGCTTCATAATCCTATACAAAACAAGCAACAACTGGCACAATTTTCACGCAATCAAGAACTAGAAGCTGATTCCATTGCCTTAGAAATGCTCAAAAAAGCAGGATATGATCCGTTTGCCTCCCTACGCTTTCTCCAATCAATGGAAGCCTATAGAGTTTTCCGTAATATCTTGAGTACAGCAAAAACTTCCTCGGACTTTCTAGCAAACCACCCAACCACTCCACAACGGATTCGCCTTGTCAAAGAAAAGGCGCGTAAAATCACGACAGCAAACATAGGAAAGAGGGACCGTGCTTCTTTTCTCAAAAGCATTGATGGCATGATTTTTGCTGGAAGCTTTCCTACAGGTTTTGTAAGAGACAACCAATTTATTCACCAGCAACTGCGTGTCACTTTTGGTGTGCCTAGCAATTTTACCATAGAGAATTCAGCCCATACTGTTTGGGCCAGTGGACCAGATAATATTGCCATTCGTTTTGATGCTATACCGCGCCCCTTTGCACTCTCTGCAAGTGAATATTTAAAAAGCGGATGGATTATAGGATTGGACGAATCATCCGTGCACCCCATTACAATTCAAGGACACCTTGGAGCACAAGCTCGAGCAGTCAATGCACATTGGCAATTTGATGTGGTCGTCATTTTTTTCAAAAATCACGCTTTTCGTTTTTTAACCGCCGCCCCACATCATTCTCAACATTTTGAAGAGATTGCCACAAAAACGATACAAAGTTTTCACTCACTTTCATCATCACAGTTTAAGGAGCTGAAACCCTTGAGAATCCGTGTTGTACGCGTTCAGCAGGGAGAGAGTGTTGCAAGTCTTGCCAATAAAATGCAAACAGCAACGCATAAAGAAACATTCTTTCGCATTCTCAATGCACTCTCGCCCACGCAAACTTTACGAGCAGGCACAGATGTTAAAATCATCACGGAATAAGGAGAGCTTTTTTATTTTTTGCACTTCTTCTTTCCTCCTACCCTCTTTCCCCTGGACTCTAAAGCATTCACAATCCCAAACCGATTGGCTTTTGTAACCAATAATAGTTGCTCACATGCCTCATAGCCACTAGCGAATTAACCTCTCAAGACTCCTCTAATGCCTATATCTCATAGGCATCTGCTGAATGAACGTTCAAAAGAGCAGAACGCAATTTTTGCAAAGCCCGTGCTTCAATTTGGCGCACCCGTTCTTTGGAGATTCCCAACTTTTCACCCAAAACTTCCAAAGTTGCTCCATCTTCATTCAAGCGACGAAAACGAATAATTTCCAACTCTCGTTCATTGAGAATTTGCAGTGCATCATAAAGCCATTGTGTCCGCCGTTGACCATCAATTGTTTGTTCAATTAAAGCATCAGGCAGAGGGTTCTCATCCACCAAAACATCCATTTTAGCAATGGGATTATCGCTATTTTCAGAAACAGAAACACTTAAAGAATTATCCGCACTGGAAAAACGAAAATCCATCGTTTCCACATCACGCACGGAAACACCAAGCTTTTCAGCGATTGTGCGAAAGATATCTTGTTTTGAAAGAGCACTATCATCTTGCACCAATTTTGCTCGCAAACGGCGAAGATTAAAGAAAAGTGCTTTTTGCGAAGAACTGGTTCCTCCTCGAACGATAGACCAATTTCGTAAAATATAATCTTGAATAGAAGCGCGTATCCACCATGTTGCATAAGTCGAAAAACGCACTTCCCGATCAGGTTCAAAACGCGCAGCAGCTTCCAACAGTCCCACATAACCTTCTTGTACCAGATCCCCCAACGGCATTTTGAAACGTTTAAAACGGTTAGCAATCGCAATCACCAAGCGCATATGCGCAGCTGCAATTTGATGCATAGCTTCATCATCGCGTTTATCTTTCCACCTTAGAGCCAAATCATGCTCTTTTTGTCGTTCAAGATAAGGCGCTTGCATAGCAGAACGCATCATATCACGTCCTAAGCTTTTATCTGCATCGCTATAATTTTTGCTGCCTTTATAAACAGCATTTGAAAGATTACCCATAATAACCCCTTGCGATTAAAATTATTAAAATCGATTTGCTAACGACACCACTGTCCTTTTCAAGAAAGAACTAAAAAGTTGTTTGTTTGTATGTTGCTACTTTAGCGTGTATTTTTATAATCGCAATTGTTTTTTTTATGAGAATTGTAAAACTTATGATCCCAAGACACAGTTTTGCCTATAAAACGGCAATATAATATACACTTATTGCTAGCAAGAAATGTGCAAAAAATTTTATTTTTATATTTTGGTGACAGAACAAAAAAATAAAAAGATCAAATAAACAAATACTGTTTCGTTTAATTATCGACTTACCTTATCCTTTAAATGACAAGCTTATTTTATGCTCACTGCTTTACAACGCAACCAATACGTGCAATGACCTTTGTAAAAAATCTAAGATAAATAAAAAAGAAAATATCCAAGTTAAAGGAGCAAAAAGAAGTATCAAAAAGCAACAAGAATGATTGAAGAAAACGCAACAAACGTGCTAAAGGAGCAGCATAATGATACAATTATTAAGAATAAGCTTTTTACCAGTCTAGCACTGAGAAAGAAAATAATCATGGATAGCAAGATTGTTCCACCGAATAATGTTTTTCAGGATGATATTCTTATTGAAAAACATGGCAATGGCAAATTTGAAGGTTTTCGTTTTTATGCCAACAAGAACAATACCGATCAATCAGTAGGTGTGCAAAACGCAATAGAGAATGACAATTTGATTCTTGCTTTTTCTAAACGTGCGATGCGTTTTTCTGCTTGTGCCAATAAAGATTTTACTCTTGGTTCTGATGGAATTGTGCGTTGGATTGGTCAACCGGTAGGTCAACTTGTTAAAGGAGAAGATTTTTTTAAACCCAAGCTGATTATTTTAGCAGATGCACAATTAACGGGGGAAGCACGTGAGAGTGTAGTAAAACGTTTGGAGCGTTTTATAACTTTTTATTTTGAAACCGCTTTACAACCTCTGTTTGACCTGCGCAATGCCGATAGTTTGACGGATTCAACAGGTAGTCTTGCTTTAAAACTGGTTCATTCATTAGGGATTTTACGGCGTCGAGAAGTTGCTGAAATGGTCAAAAATCTTAATCAAGAATCACGTTCTGTTCTGCGACGTCTAGGTGTGCGTTTTGGTGCTTTCCATATCTATGTTGCAGGAATGCTTAAACCAGCTCCGGTTCAAGCCATTACCCTGCTATGGAAACTTCACAATGAGAGTGATGATCAAACGGGTTTTGGGGAAATTTTTGCAGCGTTATCTGCTGGACGAACCTCACTGGTTGTTGATTCTACTTATAACCGGCAATTTTATCAGTTAGCCGGTTACCGAATCTTAGGACAGCGTGCTGTACGCATTGATATTTTAGAGCGTCTTGCCAATCTGATCCGCCCAGCACTTCATTGGAAGCAAGGGAGCGCGCCTAAACCCGAAGGCGCTTATGATGGCAAAAGCTTTTTTGTGACATCGGAAATGATGTCGATTCTTGGCGCCAATGGAACCGATATGGAAGAAATTCTCAAAGGTCTTGGCTATCAATCGCATGCCATAAGCCATGCTCTTTTTGAACAACATCTCCTTACCGACAAAGCCTCTTCCCATACCTGTAGCACAGCAACAAATGTTCCTGCGGCAGAATGTGTTGGCGATCAATGGCAAGCAATTTATACTTTAGACACGGTCCAAGAAGAACAAAGCGCTGTATCCACCCATGTTGACACACAACAAACGACTATAGAGTGTTTACCAGAAGCAGAACTTGTTGGCGACTTTGCCAAGCAAAGGCGCACTATAGTAGAAGATAAAGTTATTTTATTATGGCGCTATAATCATCAATTTCATCATCACGCCCACAAAAAGCGTGATAAATCGGGACATAAGTGGCAAAATAAAGCAAAAAAAGCGTTTAAAAAAGAAGCAAGAACAGACGAAAAGACTCCTCAAGAGACCCCATCGCCTACGAAAAATCCTTATAAAATGAACAAATCCCACAGCAAACGCGCGAGTCATAAATCCCTTCAAAAAGAAAAACAACCTAATCCGGATTCACCCTTTGCAAAATTAGCGGCACTTCGTGATCAACTTAAAAATAATAAAGACACAGTTTCCTCCAAAGATCACTAAAATAAAAATGGAGTTCGATCTTGGCCCACGTAGTAACCGACAACTGCATTCACTGTAAATATACAGACTGTGTTGAAGTTTGCCCTGTTGATTGTTTTTATGAAGGTGAAAATATGCTTGTTATTCACCCCGATGAATGCATCGACTGTGGTGTTTGTGTACCAGAATGCCCAGCAGAAGCTATTGTCCCTGATACAGAACCAGGATTAGAAAAGTGGTTAGAACTTAATCTCCAGTATGCGAACAAATGGCCTAATTTAACCACACGCAAAGACCCTCTGCCCCAAGCAAAAGAAATGGATGGCGTTCCCAACAAATGTGAAAAATATTTTTCAGAAAATCCAGGAACTGGCGACGAATAACCCCACAACATACTTACAAAATAATGTCCAGAAGCCATAAACTCTGATACAGAAACCAAGGCTAGAAAAATGCTAAGAACTCAAATTTCGTTATGCGAATAAATGACCTCATTAAACCACCTGCAAAGCCCCTCTGCTTCAAACAAAAGAAATGGATAGCGTTCTCAACAAATAAGAAAAGTATTTTTCAAAAAAAACAAGAAGGGGCGATAAATAACAATACAACACACATCATGCGCCTTCAAAAATTGAGAGCATTTTCTTGTAAAAATAAAAATTCTTAAGCGAAATGATTGATTCTTTTGAATTTTGATGTTAGTGTTATTTTAACACGATCATCTTTCTAAGTATTGTTCTTTGCTTTTTTTAATAAAGCAATGTATTTTTTGTTGGATTTAAAAGTACTCAACTTTTATGCTCATTCAATTAGTGTAATATACTTGGTTAAGAACACTCAACCCTCAGGTTTATAGCCTGTTTTCCGATACATTTGTTGGTCATAAAGGGAGTAAACGAAAATATGGCATCCCAAAATGGAACATCTTCCAATTATAAAGAATTTACAACCTCTGAATATATCGTCTACCCTACCCACGGAGTGGGACAAATCATAGCCATTGAAGATCAAGAAGTTGCAGGACATAAATTAAAACTTTTTGTCATTCATTTTGCAAAAGACAAAATGGATGTTAAAGTGCCCATTGCTAAAGCTCTTTCCGTTGGAATGCGCAAATTATCTGCTGTTGATTCTGTTGAACGCGCATTACAAACCCTCCACGGAAAAGCACGCGTTAAACGCACCATGTGGTCACGTCGCGCACAAGAATATGATGCTAAAATCAACTCGGGAGATCTTATTTGTATTGCTGAAGTCGTGCGAGATCTTTTTCGCTCAAATCTACAGCCCGAACAATCTTATTCTGAGCGTCAACTTTATACCGCAGCACTTGAAAGAATGGCGCGTGAAATCGCAGTGATCAATAGTCTTTCTGAAACAGAAGCTATCAATCTCATAGAGATGCATCTCTCAAACAAACCAAAGCGTGAATTTAAAGCGAAGAGAGATGAAGCAACCTCAAGCGATGAAGCTGTTTATGCTGCGTAATAAAAATCTACTCATAAAATAAAACCAGCATCTTGCTGGTTTTATTTGTGTTTTTATTAAGCTTTTAGTGATCAAAAGGCATTTAGCAGAAAATCTGCCAAGAGCTCTTGTCCAATTGCATCTTGCTAAAATGAACAAAATATAAGTATTATTATAAGTTCATATCTCAAAAAAAGCGAGATCTCACTCTTTTTTGAATCCTTTTTATCCCCACCTCACAGATCCCTTAAAGAAAATAATTCGCTAAAAAGCTTATCTCATCAAAAGCACCAGAGAGTTTTTTAGCGTTCCCTTTCAAGGGCATAGGTCACACAAAAATGCACATCAAAGCTTTTCCGTCATCTGTCGCGATAACAAAGAAAGACTCGATATCCCAGACAAGGAGGAAGCTTTGTGTCTTCACATTCTCCATAAAGAGAACAACCAAAAACAAACACCACCTCTCAGCACTCTTGTCAGTGTAGAGAGTTGGTGTTTATTTCAATAAAAATTAAAGTTCTCAATCTTTAGGAGGGAGAACAACACGTCCGCGATACATCCCTGTTTTCAAATCAATATGATGAGGGCGACGCAATTCACCAGAATTTTTATCCTCGATATAAGTTGGCACCTTTAAGGCATCAGCGGAACGGCGCATACCCCGCTTTGATGGAGAGGTTTTTCGTTTAGGTACAGCCATAAAGAGACACTCCAAATCCACTAAAACAGAAAAAGCAATGCCAAAAATGACAATGCTTTTATCAAAAACACTATAAAATTTGATTACTTTATACACTGATTAAACAGAAGAGGCAATGTCAAAATAACAATACTCTTACCCCAATGGGCAAAATTGATGATAGAAACGACAAGAGCATTACAAAGAGTTGAAAAATTTATATATGGATTAAAAGTCTTTTCATGAATCTTTCATTCAATTTTTGTTTGGCTTTCACAAAGACTCTCGCATAGAGTGAGAGTAAGTACCAAAAGAGCAATGAATTTTTTAATAAACACTTAAAGCAAATTGACGAAAAGAAGAAAAACAACTGCTTTTCTGTTGTAAGTTCCAAGATTTCATTTTGCAAAAATAGAAGGAAACAAGAATGCACGAATTTACTACCCTTCTTGCAAAACATGGCCAAAGCGTTGAAAATCGCCTTGACGCACTTCTCAGTGAACACGTTGAAAAGGGTGAAATTGCGCGTCCTAACATCTTGATCAAAGCCATACGTCACGGTGTCTTGAACGGTGGAAAGCGGCTTCGTCCTTTTCTTGTGCTACAAAGTAGTGCCCTCTTTGATATCCCTACTGCACATGCTCTTGATGTTGCCTGTGCCCTAGAGTGTGTTCACTGTTATTCGCTTATTCACGATGATCTCCCTGCCATGGATAATGACACACTTCGGCGTGGAAAACCAACGGTCCACATAGCCTTTGATGAAGCAACCGCGATTCTTGCTGGCAATGCCCTTTTAACATTTGCCTTTGAAATCATTGCTAACAAAGCCCGTGCACTTGCTTTTGAAACCAGAATAAAGCTTATCACAGCTCTTGCACAAGCATCAGGATTTGGTGGTATGATAGGAGGTCAAATGCTTGACATTGAAGCGGAGAAAAAACCGCAAGAGAGCACCGATATTCTTACTTTACAACACATGAAAACAGCTGCCCTTATAAGCTTTGCTTGCCAAGCAGGGGGAATCATTTCCAACGCATCCAAAGAACTAACGGAAAAACTTGCTGCTTTTGGAACATATGTTGGTTTAGCTTTTCAATTAACAGATGATCTTCTTGACGTCACCGCCAACAGCGAAGTTCTAGGCAAAACCGCCGGTAAAGATGAAAATGCGCAAAAAGCCACCTTTGTTCGTCTTTATGGCATTAAAGAAGCACAAAAAAAGCGAGACGAACTCATTACCAAAGCAGAAAACCTCTTACACCCTTTTGGTATCAAAGCACTCCCTCTCCAACAAGCCGCCCGCTTTAGCGCAACACGCAAAAATTAATGTCATCTGCCCTATCACATTCCGCTCTATTATACAGAGCCTACACCATCCTCTTTGTTAAATGTCCAAGAGATTTTTTAAAAAATCTTACCATTGATCTTCATGATATTATTGAGCCCATCATACAATGGATATGACAAACCCTAAGAAAGATTTTATTAAAACAAACACATGAATTTATAAAACACACATATAATCATAATCTCACTCAGCTTTTTTGAGCGTTCCTTCTTAAAAAAAATACTGTCAACAAGTAAATCAATAAATAAATAGCAAAAATATAAACGAGTGAGAAAAAGCCAAACACATTGACCATAGATGCACTCATATAAAAAAACACCAAGAGACTCAGTCTTCCAACGGTTGACAAGAAAGACTCATATGTAGCCCTGAAATGATCGCTTATACAATCATGCAAAATAACTTCCACACGCAGATAGGTATACTTAATGAGATAAAAAATCATACAAACTAAAATGACAGCAATTTCTTTTCTTGGTTCAAAGAAAACCATTGTAAAAATCAGGGAGGCTGAAAGAAGCAGCAATAAAACAAAATTTATCTTCTCACTGAGTTTTGTAAAGAGAAAACTAGCCAAGAGCTGAGAGAGCAATATCAGCGAAAATGTCACCCCAAGATCAAAATAAGTGACATGAATATGATGATCTTTAAAGATCCACTGCCAATATTGCGAAAAGATATTGAAAAAAATTAATGAAAAATAAAAGTATAAAGAGATATAAGGAACTTGAACAAAAATAGAGATCATCTCTTTAGCTTCACAAGCGAGAAAATTTGCCTGAAGAGAATTTCTGTGGCTAGGTCTTTTTTCTCCTTTAAGATCATCAAGAAAAAATAGACCAAAGAATGCTGTCATCAACATTAAAAATGCCGCGATATACCATATATATTGGCTCGAATAATCAGCAAAATAAGCACCAATCAAACTAAAGATAAACATGCCAATGTAATTATATTGAGAACTTAATCCCAGCACTTTTTTAGTCGATGTCACTTTTGCTTTTGCATATTGAACAAGTAAAGCATTATACGCCCCCGCAATCAATGTCAGCGAAACTGCATTAAAAGATTCTGCTAAAAGAAAACCGTAAAAGCTTTTAGAAACTCCCATAAGAAAAAGCCATGTAGCAGCAAAAGCAGCTGCTAAAACAATCGATATTTTATAACTTTTTCGATCGGCAAAATACCCCAGAGGAATATCAGTCACCATCATAATAAAAGCCTGAAATGACTTAATGATCCCGATATCAATAAGTGTTAGCCCTTTTTCAAGCATATAAAAGACAATAAAGGCGCCTGTTAAAATTCTTATACCGTTAAATAAAAAACCAAAGGCTAATATACTTTTCATTCATCCCCCAATAGCGCCAAAAAGGACGTCTTATATACATCATTTATATAAATATAAAAGCTCAAGTTTTATTACAAATAGGACAATAACCGCTATAAGAATCTTCAGTCTTATCGACTTTATAGTTGGAAAAATTAATAAATAACGTTTTTTCTATAATTTGACATTTGTCAAAATCCGTTAAATATTTTACTGCCTCAAGAGCAGCCAAAGAACCAGCAACCGCATTATATGGATCTATCAAAGTATTCATATAGTTTTGCTTAATAGTCTTAACAAACTCAAATTCATTAACATCCTTCATATGATTCTGATTCACGCATGCATAACATCTGGTTTTACCTGGAATAATAAGTGGACCAACAATAGCATTCACCGTAGCCGAAGCAGCATATAACAGCGCACCGCTCATGTTAAAAGCAGCTTCGTTCATTAAATGAAAAAAATCTGGCCTTGGATCATCTGCCGCGCATATAACAAGATCAGCTTTTTCGAATAGACGGCACGCCTTTTCTATATTATCTATTTTTTCATCATAAAACTCATATTGAGTCGAAGGACTAATATATGGGGCTTTATCTCTAGCAACTTCAACCTTTTTTTTACCTAAATCACTATAATTATAAAGTATCTGCCTAGATAAATTTGATTCTTCGACAATATCAAAATCATAGCTTTTAATATGTCCTACACCCATTGCAGATAATGTATAAAAAACATAGCTTCCGCACCCACCCAAACCAACTATAGTTATCTTAGCATCTTTCAATTTGGAGTTAGCTAAAAGGGCATTGTCAAAATTACCTGACACATGCTTGAATAAGTTAATTTGCCTATCAAATCTATTATATTCGCTCTCACTAAGCCCAACTTTTCTAATAGAATCTTCTTTCGAAAAGGGTGATTCTATTATTTTATTATCAAGCATATATTTTGCTAAATACAAAAAATCTTCGCTTTCTGCAGTATCTAGGTTACATTTCAATATTATATCACCTATGGTACTCTCTGCGTCAAAACACGCCAAAGCCTTTATAACATTCGGTGACGTACCACTCATATCAAGGGCTATAACATTTTGTAGATCCGCCCCTATCAACACCTCATTACCTTCTTGCCTCGCTGATATGGTATATGAGTAAACATACTTGTTTTTATATAGCAAATTCATTTTCAAATCTCCCCCTAGCAAGCTGAAGATCTACATGACTCAACAAATCGTGCAAATCTCTTGTGTTATCAAAATTAAAATTATCGAAACAAAATTTATGCCCATGATACTCTTCAAGATATTTTATATGGAGCCTTATAGCATTCATTTTTTCATCTATTGAGAGCTCACCCAAGCTTATATGATGAAATCTACGAAAAAACGCTGCATCCCTTTGAATATGTGTTAATTCTGCAGAAGTAGTCGCTATAATGAGCTTTAAATTCTGTTCCAGCATAAAAGGTTTGAATAAATCCATGGCACCAATACCTCCATCGCTTTTTGTATGAGCAATTGAATGCCCTTCATCAATAAACAGAGCGACATTCTCATATGGAGATACAGTTTCTATTAAAGTTCCAATTTTTCGTTCAAACTCCCCCCGTAATCCCGTACCAGATAGCACGCTTCCTAAATTAACCTCTAGTATGACATATCCATTCAACATAGGCTTAAACTGATTAAGTCTAAAAGCTAACTCACGCACAAAAGAAGTCTTCCCACATCCAGCAGGACCAGAAATAACAATACTTTTTTTATAAGCGCAAAACAAAGAAACCATCGCTGTTCTTATCATTTCTTCGCGACCAATATAGGGAGATCTCTTTCCTAAACCAAGGACATTCAAATTAATTCCACACTCGCTCATATTGCGAGCCAATAAGAGCACCTCTTCATTTTGTAAATACATATTGCCCCCAACTGTAAATAGAAGGGGTCATACAACCCCTTCCAACATTTTTTAATTATGACAATGCACAATCGCAAATCAAAGATTTTACTTTAGCAGATGTAGAAGAATAAGACTTGATCTTCGTTCCTAATACCACTTTACTATTTGATTCTACTTTCATTTTAACCTCCTCGTTTAAAATAACATGTGGAAGAATAATATCCCCCAATTTTAAGATAGTTTTTATATTAAATTATGTTAATTAATAATCTTGATAGCTTATCCAATTACAAAATTGCTCAAGATATATTTTTTACAGTATCTCAAATCCATAATATTTCTTCGATGCGGTTTTTTTATTCTTCAAAGATTAAGTATCTTAGGCAATATGCGCAGTTTATGATTTCATGATTTTTTATACTTATGGATTTGCATAAGCAACTGTTATAGCAATATAAGGTGTTTTTGAGAGAGGCATTTGAGAAAACAACTATAGAGCTCCATAATCCAAAAGCTATAAAAATTTGATCACAAAAATTAAGTAATGAGGTTTTGAAAAAAACGAATTTTTTCTTACTCATTAGAAAAATTCTAATGGCATTATCAAGCTACAATAAAATTCTTAAAAGTACTGGAGATAATGTTACATTTAGTTTGTAAATGAAGCTATTTGGACACAGTATTATCAAGCAGAAATACCTTGCAACAGTAAGCTCTAAGAGTTTTTTTAAGCTTGCCCAAAGCGAGTATGAATATAATCACTCAAAAGAACTTCAAATTCTTCAGCAATGTGATCTCCGCGCAAAGTCTTTACTTTCTGTCCTTCAATAAAAACAGGGGCTACTGGGCTTTCACCCACTCCAGGCAATGAAATACCAATATCAGCATGTTTTGATTCTCCTGGTCCATTGACAATACAGCCCATCACAGCCACCTTTAAACTTTCAACACCAGGATATTTTTCACGCCAGACCGGCATATTTTTATGTAAATCTGCTTCAATTTTCTGTGCCAATTCCTGAAACACTGTCGAAGTTGTGCGACCGCATCCAGGACAAGCCGCAACCACGGGCAAAAACTGCCGAAATCCCATAACTTGTAGAAGCTCTTGCCCCACCTTTACTTCTCGTGTCCGATCTCCTCCTGGTTCAGGAGTTAAAGAAATACGGATAGTATCGCCAATTCCTTGCTGTAACAAAATTCCCATAGCCACAGAAGAAGCAACCACACCCTTTGTTCCCATTCCTGCTTCTGTCAAACCCAAATGAAGCGCATAATCACACCGTTCTGCCAAATTGCTGTAGACAGCAATAAGATCTTGGACATCACTCACTTTAGCAGAAAGAATAATTTTATCCCTTCCCAAGCCAAGTTCTTCAGCAAAAGCAGCCGAAAGCAGAGCTGACTGAACAATAGTCTCCCGCATAACCTCAGCAACAGATAAGGGATTTTCCTTCCTTGCATTTTCATCCATAAGCCGTGTCAACAACGCATTATCAAGGGACCCCCAATTCACCCCAATGCGAATAGCCTTATCGTATCGACAAGCAATCTCAATAATTTCCGCAAACTGGCGATCTTTTTTTACACCAAACCCGACATTTCCAGGATTAATCCGATATTTTGCAAGAGCCTCTGCACAGGCAGGATGTTCTGATAAAAGTTTATGGCCAATATAATGAAAATCCCCAACCAATGGCACAAAAAAGCCCAATTTCTCTAATCGCTCGCGTATTTTTGGTACAGCAGCAGCAGCTTCATCACGATCAACGGTGATTCGCACCAATTCGGAACCAGCTTGCCAAAGAGCAGCAGTTTGTGCAACGGTCGCATCAACATCGGCAGTATCCGTATTGGTCATCGACTGAACAACAATGGGGTTATCACCACCAACCATCACATCACCCACCGCAACACCAACAGATCGACGACGTTCAAGAGGTCTAGATAAAAAATATGCCGTGCTCATTAAGTCCTCAAATTTTCAAAAACTAGCGCTTATCAAGCATCTTTTATATTATTTTTCTCCACACTTTCAAAGGCTTCCTTCAAACCATCAATATGATCACAGATCAGCTTTTCCCAAACAGTTTCCATTTTCTACCACTGACGCAACGCATTTCATAGCTATCATTCACTTTACAGAATCACTAGACAAGTCTTGTCCTCAATATCCCGCTTAATTTTACACTTGTACACTTAGATCATTCAAAAAACCAACATCAGACAAAGATGACGCTGTCTTTATCTGTCTTATATGAAGATCTTAAAGAATGATATTTTACAGCATCACAAATAAATGTTTGCCACAATACAGTGTTAAAAAAAAGGCACCCCTTCATCAACCAAAAAACTTAAACTTTGAGCTCCCTTTAAAAAAAGAATAGTCCCACACAAATGGCACCTTGGAGGAAATCATCATCCGGTTAGGGTTCAGAAAATCAACGCAACAACAATCTCTTTTTCATACCACCAAGCAAGAGCACCAATGCAACCTTTCAATTTTCAAGCCGTTATAGCAAAGCCCCAAACACAATTCCAATTTTCGTAAAACAGTATAACACATGGAGGAGTCAACAAATGTGTCTATTTTCAACCCACTCTAAAAATGCTAAAATTAAAAAGCGCATCGCACAATTAAAAAGTGAACTTGTCCCTGTAAGTCGTTGGAATTCGCAAAGTGACAGCCTTGAGAGCATCTCTGACATGCTTGACACATGGAAACAAAAAAGCCGCCATGCACTATACCATCTCAACGAGCATGCTAGAGAATTTAAGAAAAAAGCCAAAGAACACCCTAAAACAACCCTCGCATTAGCGGCAGGACTAGTTTTAGCTAGCGTCTTGTTGATACGCAAAAACTAAAACACCACTCCCCTTTAAGGCTATCTCTTTTAATGCCCGCTTTAAAGCGGGCATTTTTCTATAGCTTAAAAACGATAACTTTAAGAAATGGTAGAGATCACCATCATCATCTTCAGTCATCTGCTTACACTTCAAAAGATGAGAACGCCTCCAAGCTACCAATCTGATATTGATTTCCTCCTCATACCCCAAATGACGAAGATTCTTACCCATACCGATCCGTAAACAATAGGGTTTCTTGTCTAGTAGATTTCATTTACTGACCATTTGCTCACTTAACAATAAAGTTCTACAGACAACCCCCACTCTGAATACATACAACACACTTTAGAAATACTAAATCTGTAAACTACCCTAAACGACGCTATTTTAAGGCATAACAGGATAAATTGCTTTGCTTAAAAAGAGCATATACTAAAATGATCATCATAAATCATCCTTTTTCCATTTGAATCATAACTCCCAATGCAGTCAAATTTTCCCATTTTACATCCTCACAGATTGAATCAAAATCACTTGCTTGCACGGCGATAGATACGCTCTACTTTACCCTCGACCTCATACCCTAGAATGGTTTCAGCGACCTCATAAGCAACATCGCTTGTTTCAGCGAGTCGATCACGTAAACTAGAGTAAAAACCGATGGGAACAGGCTTTAATTCTAGCGCGTTGCATATAAAGAGCCATACAATTCACATTAAATGGAGCACTACCGGAAAAAGAAAAAAGGAAATTACTTTTAGAAAGACAACGAGATTGTTCAATCACTTTTAGTGCTTCTGATGATAAAGGCACGCGAAATTCTGTTGTAGTATCACGCCTTCCTTTCATATTTTCAGCAGGAATTATCCATATGGTTCCATCAATTTGGTTGTCATATATATGACGTAAAGGATTTGTACGAACGCCTGTCAGAATAAGCAAACGTAAAGCCAGTTGTATTATGATTGTTGTTTGGCAAAGTATTTTCTAAAAAGTTGCAACCTCTTCAATTCATTGCTGGTAAGTTTTAAACTTTATGACGTTGTTTGCCTCATAAAGCTTGTGCGTTTGTTGTTACCTGTAAGCCAACATCCAAACCTAACACCGCAGCATGCTTAAGATAAAAATTGAGACGAATAAGAACTTTGTAAGCCGTGCCAGCTTTTGTATGCCATATAGGAGCGAGCGTATTGCGTATATCTGTTAACGTAATCTCTGAAAGGAGCAGACAACCTAGTTTAGGAAGAATATAAAGGCGTAATGTTAAAAACCAAAATATCCAGCCTTAATATCCAGCCTTGTCCTCTCCTTTTAATTCAGCCTTACGACTTTCAAAAGCATCTAAAGCAATGTCTTTTAAATAATGGAAATTGCACATTGCCTGACGCCTTTGTTTATTGCGTTCTTTAATGGGATCACGCCCCTCATGTAAAACATGAGCGCCATTGGGGTGCCAATTCACAGGCTTGTTTTAAAGAGACATCTCTCAAGGCAGCCAAGCCCATTTCACGGCGCCGCCCATGGATAATATAACTTAAAAAGCCACTGAGCATCACCATCTTTAAACTTATGAAGCAGCAAGCCGGCACCATCATACTCTTTGCCAGCTCCCAATGTTGCTACAGCCCTTGGCACTTAAGACGATTCATAAGAGGCATTTTTAGTCTTTCCTTATACAATTTTACCCACACACCGGTCTCGTTTGTGACATGCAAGCAAGAGATTTGAAATGAGAAAATCTGACAGAACCCAATGTTCTAATTCAATATAAATAATGCTATATTATCATTATAAATCAATGCATTATACGTTATAAGCAGCATGAGCCATAGGGAAAAATCATCAAAAAAATACAAATACCGAAACACCCTCAAATGCAAAAGCTATGGCAATATTGGTAGCGGGTAGATAATACGATAGTGCCCATAAGCATAAAGACGGTGGTACGACTTTAATACCCTTCACACACCTCGTCGTAAAATAGCTTTAGGTAGATTGAGAAATGTTTCTTTTAAAAAGGGCGTGAATTGACAACTCAAAAACGTACTCTTATGCAGGAAACGCGATCCCATTAAAAAACAAGAGCAACTAAAAGCGTGAAGCAATGCGTAACCTCCTCACTTAAAAAACATAGCTCTAAATCCTTTTGCAAGCCACAAAGTTTAAAAGGAAAAACGACAGTAAAGAGAGATTTGAGTTGACACCATCACCCTCTCACACAACGAGGCTATCTCCCCATTTCAGAGATAACAAAAACAGAGACATGCAATATACTCGCCCCAATTTAGCATACAAACACTGATACAGCTCGTAAAGCACTGAACCATCTCCATCTTAGCCTCAAATATGCTATTATACGAGATGTAGCTATCGCTTTACCAGTAAAAGCAAGCATTTCATAAGGCATAACAACACCATAAAATGAGAAACTTTCCAGCAAAGAATTGAGAGAGGTTGCAACTTTTTATAAAACACTGTGCGAAACAACAAGCATAGAGGGTTTTTAGCTTTGCTTATTTTGATAAGAAGACACACCAATTCCTTGACTCATATTCATAAAGATCCGATGGAAGAAAAATTTAATCTACCAAGACGAGATTTTTCATATTCATGCCTTATATAATCTCTTCAAAAAATCACCAAGCAAATCTTACTTTTGAATTCAACATGACATTTTCACTTGGTTAATGCAAAAGAAAACTGAAATCAGCCAGAAACGACACTGTTATTTTTCATACGTATGAATGTATCTCACTCTTTTGAAAAATATTCTCTTACAGCAGCATAGATAAAAGTTTAAAGAGATGCATGATGACAAACCAAACAAAATCCTCTAAAGTGAATGCCCACTTGCTATAAGAAAAAGGTATAAAAAGTAAACTCAAAAAACCCAAAATTTTATCCTCCAGAAGCAGCACGTTGTGAAGTATCGACATACGTGACAACAGACATACCAGGAATAAGCTTTTCAGCCCCTTCTTGTCCAGGATCTAAAGCGATACGCACTGAAATACGTTGGGCAATTTTAATGAAATTACCAATTGTCGTATCCGTTTTTAACAGAGAAAACTCTGAACCTGTCGCGGGTGCAAAACGAACCACACGCCCTGTCAATTTCTTATTATCGAGTGCATCAACAGAAAAAATAACCGGTTGTCCAACACGCATCTGAGAAAGTTGCGTCTCCTTATAATTAGCAATAATCCAAATATCATCAGAAATAACCGATACCAGTTGGGCACCAGGCAAAACATATTGCCCCACCCGCGCACCAACCAAACCAATATAGCCCGTTTTAGGAGATAGAATCTTGGTATGATTCAAATTGAGCTGAGCCAATTCAACACCAACTTTTGCACTTGCAACTTCTGACTGCAAGCTTTGGCGTTCAAGATCCAATTGTTTTTGCAATTGCCGTTTTGTTCCAAGCGCTGCCAACAATTGTGAAAGAGGACGGGGACCATCACTCGTATTACCTCCAAAGCCTAGCTTTTTGTTTTCAGAGAGAACATTGGAAAATGCTTTTGAGCGCGCCAATTCTGCTTCTGCAGCATTAACTTCCCCCTGTAAAATCTGAGCCTGCAACATAACACTTGCAAGTTTTGCATTTTTTGAATCGAGAACAGCCTGTGCCCGTGCAAGTTGTTGGCGAAACAAGGCGTCATCAAGTTCAAAGAGCAGCATTCCCTTTTCAACACGTTGATAGTCTTGCACATAAATCCGTGCAATAATCCCCGAGATTTGAGAACTCACCAGAGTCACATCACCCTTAATAGAAGCATTATCGGTAATTTGAATAGTACTCACAAAAGGAGGAAGCTTCCAAGCCCATAGAATCAACAAAATACCCATAATTCCTGAGAGGAATGCAACAAGCGTTGCTCTTGAGCGTAATGCTTTTATCATTTTTTGCATCCTTCTCTACTTGCTTGAGATTGCCTTTCGAATGCACGAACAGAACATAACTGTACAAATATTTTGACAAGAAAAATAGCAAATGCAACCATAGCAATATAAAAATAAAGCCTAAAAACATCATCATAAGCCAAAATATTTGCTGTTAACTTCAATTTTTCAATCACTCCAGATGTGCTTTGCTCATCACCCCAAATATGAGGAACAAAAGCACCATAAGAAGGAGAAAATAAGGTATTAGCCTCTCCTGAAATAACAGGATCTGTAACAACAATATTTTGTGTCAAAGACTCAAAGTTCTTATGGGCGAAAAAGAATTGCAAACTACCAAAAAAAGCCGATCCCATCAATCCACCGCTCACTTGTGTAAGCAGGAAAACAGCGATAAAACTCAAAACATAACGTGGTCCTCGCTCACCGGATATGACAAATCCCCTACAAAGCGCAGGAGGTAAAAAAAGCGCATAACTAAAACTGACCAACCCTTGACTAAACATCATATCTTGTGGACGCGTTAAGTGGTTCACATGACTATCTAAATAAGTCCCAAGCGCCAAACAACCCAAAGAGACAAGATAAAAATAATCCTCACGCCCAACCCGTAAAAAACACACACAAACCGCTCCCCCTAGAAGAGCACCCAATATAATCGCAAGATACATGGGTGCCATCTCACGATTTAATAAACCAAACAGATTAAAAAAACCCACCGCTAAAGTTGATCGTTCTAAGAGGAAAACATGAAAAACCAATAAAATAAGAACGGATTGTATCATTTCTTTACTGAAAATCCAGCGCAAATCAATCAACGGTTTTTCTCTATTCAGCTCAATAACAATTGCAATGACCAAAGAAAAAACAGCAAGCGCAAGAGCCCAACCAATCCATGGAGCTTCATACCACCAATACAATATGCCAACAGACATAATCACTGCATTGAGTCCAAGACCAAGAGCAATCAAACCATAACTGAGCCAATCTAATTTCTGAATAACCTTATTGCGTACCACAGGAGTGAGTGGCAGAGCATAAATACAACCCAAACTAATGAGAACAAGTCCCATTTCCATCGCTGAAAGGCTCGAAAAACCACCACTTTCCAGCAATCCAGGGGAAATCAAACGTGATAAGGGTGCAGCAAGAGCAGCATTCATATAATTCAAGCTAAGACCAATGGTAAATTTCTTTGCTGGTGCAAAAGCCTCCATCATATAAAGCAGCGCGAGTGAAGCCAAAGGCGCTGCAGCAATACCAGCGAAAAAGCGAATAATCAGTGCGGAGCGCAAATCCGTAACAAAGAGTTGCAAAACACAAACCAAAACGAAGCCAAGAATTGATAATTCAGCAAAAGCACGCAGGCCAAATTGGTAGCGAATTTTGATCAACATGATGGCAACGCTTACATTTGGCGCCATATAGGCAGCAACCAACCAGGTTGTTTCGGTCAAAGTTGCGTGGAAATCACCGGTAAGATGGACAATATTAGACTGAACAACATTTGCTCCCAAACCATAAGCCCACTGCAAAATAAAAGAAGCAAAAATATAAACGAAACATTTTGGCAAAGGACCTGCAAAAACGCGACCTGGATGTGGAAAAGGTTTTCCTCCTCTTTTAGCAGACATAACCGTACTTTTTTTTCCGCCCATGTCGCTTTTTCCCATATAATCCTTTACGCCTCGCTCACTCCAGCCCCAACAGCTGCCAGTTGATCAAAAAACTCTTCAAGCTTATGATTTGTTTCACCATTTGTCCCCTCATTTAATGTTGCTCGAACTTGCAAAATCTGCTGTTCTAACGCCTCAAAAGAGAGATGCTCCACAGCAACGACATGCTCCACCAAAAGAGAACAACCTGAAAAGGTAATATTGGCAACACCTCCACAAACAGCAAACAGCTTCTCTCCTGAAGAGCTCAGGACACGAACACTTCCCAACACAATACTTGCCACCAGCGGTGCATGATGCGCCATCACTGTCAAAGCACCTGATGCTGAAGGAAGAACAACGGAGCTCGCCTGCTCTGAAAAGACAATCTTTTCAGGCGATACCAATTCAAACAAAAAATGCTCTTCTCTCTTGTGTTCCACAACAATCTCCACGAGGCTTGCTACAAGGACCCTTAGTCCTCTTTACACCAAGCATTCACTACAGACTTCTTCTTATGAAGAAGCCTCTGCAATGAGACGCTTTCCTTTTTCAATGGCTTCATCAATCGAACCAACCATATAAAAAGCTGCTTCTGGCAAATCATCATAATCGCCAGCACAAAGACCCTTAAAGCCTTTTATTGTTTCTTCTAAAGGCACAAGTTTTCCGGGAGAACCGGTAAAAGCTTCCGCCACATGGAAAGGTTGCGAAAGGAAACGTTCAATTTTACGCGCCCGCCCCACCAACAACTTATCATCTTCAGAAAGCTCATCCATTCCAAGAATGGCAATAATATCCTGTAGCGCTCTATAACGTTGCAAAATGGTTTGCACGTGACAAGCAACCGTATAATGCTCTTCTCCCACGATCAATGGATCGAGCATACGCGAGAAAGAATCAAGGGGATCAACAGCTGGATAAATTCCTTTTTCCGCAATGGAACGAGAAAGAACCGTTGTTGCATCCAAATGGGCAAAAGATGTTGCGGGTGCTGGATCTGTCAAGTCATCGGCTGGAACATAAATAGCCTGAACAGAGGTAATAGAGCCTGTTTTTGTACTGGTAATACGCTCTTGCAAAGCCCCCATATCCGTTGCCAAAGTTGGCTGATAACCCACAGCAGAAGGGATACGCCCTAAAAGAGCAGACACTTCAGCTCCTGCTTGGGTAAAACGGAAAATATTATCCACGAAGAAAAGAACATCTTGTCCCTCATCACGGAAGCTTTCTGCAATGGTCAAGCCTGAAAGCGCCACCCGTGCACGTGCTCCTGGTGGTTCATTCATTTGCCCATAAACGAGCGCACATTTTGACCCTTCTGTTGAACCATTATTTTCCTTTGGATTCACATTCACGCGGCTTTCGATCATTTCATAATAAAGATCATTTCCCTCACGTGTACGCTCTCCCACCCCAGCAAACACCGAATATCCACCATGCGCCTTTGCAATATTGTTGATAAGCTCCATAATAAGCACGGTTTTACCAACCCCAGCACCACCAAACAAACCAATCTTACCACCTTTAGAATAAGGTGCTAACAAATCAACGACTTTAATACCCGTGACAAGAATTTCTGAGACCGTCGACTGTTCCACATATTCAGGAGCATCTTGGTGAATAGAGCGCATTTTTGTTGTTGCAATTGGTCCCACATTATCCACCGGCTCCCCAATCACATTCATAATACGACCAAGTGTGGCCTCTCCAACAGGCACACTAATCTGTGTTCCCGTATCAAAAACCTTTTGCCCACGAACAAGACCATCGGTAGTATCCATAGCAATTGTACGTACGGTATTTTCACCCAAATGCTGTGCAACTTCCAAAACCAAGCGATTCCCTAAATTATCGGTCTCCAATGCATTAAGAATATTTGGCAACGCACCTTCAAACTGGACATCCACAACAGCACCAATAACCTGTTTGATCTCACCAACGGCACCTTTTGTACGCCCCTTTTCTTTTATAGGGGTATTTTTAGAAGAACTCCGTGCAGACGGAGAGGAATCCTTCACGTTCACTTGAGATTTCGAGGCGGCTTTTTTTACGCCCGAACGAGCAGCTGGTTTCTTTTTCTCAACTTTTGCTGCTTCCTTACTTGACGTCACTGCTTTTACCATCAATCTTTACCTTTTCACCTTAAAGCGCCTCAGCGCCCGCAATAATTTCGATCAATTCCGTTGTAATCTGTGCCTGACGTTGACGATTATAAGCCACCGTCAATTTATTAATCATTTCACCCGCATTGCGCGATGCATTATCCATAGCAGTCATCTTCGCGCCCATTTCACCAGCAACATTTTCTAGCAACGCCCGAAAGATTTGCACGGACAAATTGCGTGGTACAAGCGCCTCCAAAAGAGAAGCAGCATCGGGCTCATAATCATAAACAATCGACTGTAAATCTTTGCTTTTATCTGCCTTTTCAACCATCCCTTCCGCCTCAAAAGCTCCTTTTATAGAACCCATTGGGATTAAAGCGAAAGCTGTTGGACGCTGATTAATCACTGAAACAAATTCAGAATAAAACAGCGTACAGACATCGAAAGCGCCCTCATTAAATAACGCGACAATCCGTTGGCTAATCATTGCCGCTTCAGTAAAACCAATCCGCTTTACAGCATGCAAATCAATATGATCAATCATCAAAGCTTTATAATCACGCGATAAAATATCTGCGCCCTTTTTACCCACGGTCAAAATCTTAACAATTTTACCCGCAGCAAGCAGAGCTTTAATCTGTTCGCGTGCACGACGCACAATCTGCACATTAAAAGCCCCACACAAGCCACGTTCAGCAGTACAAACCACCAAAAGATGCACATCATCCCGACCGGTTCCTCGCATAAGAGGCGGCGCATCAATGCCATCCACATCAGCAGCAACACTGGTTAAAATAGCAGCCATCCTCTGTGCATAAGGGCGTGCAGACCGTGCCACCTCTTGTGCACGGTGCAACCTTGCTGCTGCAACCATCTGCATGGCTTTGGTAATCTTCTGTGTTGCCTTAACCGAGGCGATACGGTCTCTAAGATCCTTCAACGACGCCATTTAAGCATTCCATCACTTCATCACGAAAAATTCTTCGCATAAGACTTAAGAACAGTAAGCAACTTATCCTTCAGTTCATCGGTGAGCTGTTTTTGCTCAGCAATTGCCTTTAAGAGATCTTGATGATCACTACGCAAAAGTGTCAAAAGCCCTTGTTCAAATC
The DNA here is from genome assembly GCF_028618465.1 of Bartonella sp. MM73XJBT. NCBI lineage: Bacteria > Pseudomonadati > Pseudomonadota > Alphaproteobacteria > Hyphomicrobiales > Bartonellaceae > Bartonella > Bartonella sp. MM73XJBT. Next base: position 40,369 of record NZ_JAQISY010000008.1, read on the forward strand.
GCGCAACATCAGACACAGCCAGAGGATCAAGATAACCATTGACTCCAGCAAAAATGACAGCGACTTGTTCTTCTGTTTTCAAAGGAGAAAATTGTGGTTGCTTCAAAAGCTCTGTCAAACGTGCACCACGATTTAAAAGACGCTGCGTTGAAGCATCCAAATCAGAACCAAATTGCGCAAAAGCCGCCATTTCACGATATTGTGCCAATTCCCCTTTGATCGAACCAGCCACCTGCTTCATCGCCTTAATTTGCGCAGCAGAGCCAACCCGCGACACAGAAAGCCCAACATTCACAGCAGGACGAATACCCTGATAAAACAAATTGGTTTCCAAGAAAATCTGCCCATCAGTAATGGAAATCACATTGGTAGGAATATAAGCAGAAACGTCATTTGCCTGTGTTTCAATGACTGGTAAAGCCGTCAAAGATCCCGAACCATTTTCCGCATTCAGTTTTGCCGCCCGCTCTAAGAGGCGCGAATGAAGATAGAAGACATCACCGGGATAAGCTTCACGACCTGGTGGGCGACGAAGCAAAAGAGACATTTGGCGATAAGCCACTGCTTGTTTGGAAAGATCATCATAACCAATCAAAGCATGTTGCCCATTATCGCGGAAATATTCGCCCATCGCACATCCGGCAAGAGGCGCAATAAATTGCAATGGAGCAGGATCAGAAGCGGTTGCCGCAACGATAATGGAATATTCAAGAGCACCACGCTCTTCTAAAATTTTCACGAACTGTGCTACCGTTGAGCGTTTTTGACCAATAGCAACATAAATACAATAAACCTTATCCTGCTCGCGCCCAGAATCATTCTCGTGGAAAGGTTTCTGATTTAAAAATGTATCGAGCAAAATCGCTGTTTTCCCTGTCTGACGATCGCCAATCACCAACTCACGCTGTCCCCGTCCAATGGGAATGAGTGCATCAATAGCTTTCAATCCGGTCGACATAGGCTCATGCACAGACTGACGCGGAATAATTCCCGGTGCTTTCACATCCACACGACGACGTTCTGTTGCTTTAAGAGGTCCTTTACCATCGATAGGGTTCCCCAATGCATCAACAACACGCCCCAACAGAGCTGGTCCTACAGGAACATCCACGATAGTGCCTAACCGCTTAACACTATCACCTTCACGAATATCACGATCAGAGCCAAAGATCACCACCCCGACATTATCGATTTCCAAATTCAACGCCATACCGCGTACGCCATTTGAAAAGGAAACCATCTCACCTGCTTGGACATTGTCCAAACCATAGACACGGGCGATACCATCGCCCACAGAGAGAACCCAACCAATTTCTGAAACTTCAGCCTTTTGGTCAAAGTTTCTGATTTGCTCTTTTAGAATTTTTGAAATTTCAGATGGTCTAATATCCATCAGCTGACCTCTTTTTTCAATGCAAGCTTAAGCGAAGACAATTTTGTTACAAGAGACGTATCAATTTGAGACGACCCGACCCGAATAATTAATCCACCAAGAATTGTTGGATCAACACAGATGTTTAGCAAAACTTTTCCCCCCACAGTCCTTTCCAAAGCCTTGCGCAATTCTTGTTCTTGGCGAGAACTTATCGGGCGAGCAGAAATAATCTGTGCTAGAGTTTCTCTACGAGAGAGAGCGACACGACGTTGAAAAGCATGTAAAATACCAGACAAGGCACCAAGCCGACGATTTATTGTGATCATATGCAAAAAATTCCCAATGATCTGACCTGTACTCTTATCAGCAAATTTGATGCTCTCACAAACAGAACGTATCACCTTAACCTGCTCTTTTACAGAAAAGAATGGGCTTTGTACAAAGCGTTTTAAGTCTTCATTTTGATCTAAGACAAGCAAAAAAGATGCGACTGCCTTTTCGACCTTTTCCACGGCTCCTGCTTCTTGCACGAAATCAAAAAGCGCTTGCGCATAGCGTTGATCTACCAATGGCAGCGGTATAAGAGAAAATGAATCCGACACGAAATACCGCCTCTTTCCCTTGAGCGACTCTCTGATAATTATCAGATGAAATGAAACAGACACTCTAAATTCTAAGAATGCCCTTCTTAAAACCCAGAATAAAAAACTTTTTGGTTTCTAGCATAGACACAACCGACTCGCAACACTCCCAATTGATGCTTTCTGAAAATTTCAACGAAAATATTCAAAATATTTTTAAAAAGGATTTTTTCAGAATAGGCAGGTTACACTAGAGCTTACCTGTATTTCTTTTTGACATTCTCTGATAAATTTTTCAAGTCTCTTTTTTGCATCATAAACGGTGTAAAGCAAAAGCAGTCCGATTTTTACCGCTACCGCTACCGCTACCGCTACCGCTACCGCTACCGCTACCGCTACCGCTACCGCTACCGCTACCGCTACCGCTACCGCTACCGCTACCGCTACCGCTACCGCTACCGCTACCGCTACCGCTACCGCTACCGAAAAAATGTGTTATTTCAATCTTATAGGCAAGTCATAATAATAGATAATCACCTTAAAATAAGGAAAAACCACATCTTTTTGTTAATCTCCCCCTTTCTTTTAAGAATATCCCACCAAATATTTTATTTTAAAAGGCACTTTTAAAGCAAATTCCTCCCGCTATGGCGCATTGTATTGAGAAAAATACCAGTTATACAGATCACAATCCGAATTGAAGAAGGCATTTTGGGCGCATTTGCAAGCATTACACCAATAAAGCCTTGTATATCAAAACAACGCTGTCCTCCTAGAAAAACAAAAAAGCAGTAAAAGTTGAAAACGATAACGCCCTTAAATGGAGCCAGTGGAGCCTCTGCTGGTCCCATGACCGAGATATTTTTATCCCGTGGCACAACTTGGCGTGACGCCTGTGCATTATATTCTACAGCTTGATACTTTTCTAGACAACACAATCAAAGAGACAACCCAAATATCTTTACAGCCAATACCCTCTGTATTTTTCTAAAGAAAACTTTGTGGATCAATATCAATCTGAACCCGAACTGAAGAAGGCATTTTGGGCGCATTTGCAAGCATTACACGAATAAAACCTTGTACATCAAAACAACGCTGTCCTTGGAGCAAAAGTCGAAAACGATAACGCCCCCGAATGAGAGCCAATGGAGCCTCTGCTGGTCCCATGACCGAGATATTTTTATCCCGTGGTGCAACTTGGCGCAATGCCCGTGCATAATGTTCTGCAGTTTGACGTTTTTCTGAAGATATAATCAAAGAAGCCAACCGCCCATAAGGTGGAAGATGATAATGCTCACGCATAGCAATCTCATGTGTATAAAAATCCTCACCCTTTTGCGAAAGCAACGCTTTTATCACCGGATGATCAGGCTGATAAGTTTGCAAAAGCCCTAAGCTTTCTAGCCCCATACGCCCAGCCCTTCCAGTCACCTGAGACAAAAGTTGAAAAGTACGTTCTCCCGCACGTAAATCACCATTAGCAAGACCAAGATCGGCATCAATAACCCCCACCAGCGATAATCCAGGAAAATGGTGCCCCTTGGCAACCAATTGTGTTCCAATAATAATGTCCACTTCACCATTAGCAATAGCCTGTAATTCGCGCCGTAAATGACCAATCCCACCTTGAAGATCGGTTGAAAGAATCAACAACCGTGTTTGGGGGAAAAGCTCCCGTGTTTCCTCAGCAATTCTTTCCACACCAGGTCCACAAGCCACGAGATGGTCTAGGGTCCCACATTCAGGACAAGCTTCTGGAAGTGGTTGATGAAACCCACAATGATGGCATTTAAGCTGTCCTTGGGCGCGGTGCTCAACCAGCCAACTTGAACAATCGCTACAATGAAACCGATGCCCACAAACACGACATAAGGTTAAAGGTGCATAACCGCGACGATTGAGAAAAAGCAGCGCCTGTTCACCTTTTTCAAGCGTTTGTTTTAAAGCCGTCTCAAGAGCAAAAGAAATAAAACGCCCCCTTTGCACACCTTCTTGACGCATATCAACCACCCGCAATTTTGGAAGAGCCGCCGCTTGAAAGCGCGATGGCAAATGCACCTTCTGATAACGTCCCCACAAAACATTGACCTGACTTTCAATCGACGGTGTTGCGGAGGATAAAATCACAGGAAAATGCTCGAAAGAGCCCCGCGCCACCGCCATATCACGCGCATGATAAAAAATGCGCTCTTCTTGTTTATAAGCACTATCATGCTCTTCATCCACAATAATCAAGCCAAGCCCATGAAAGGGAAGAAAAAGTGCCGAGCGAGCTCCCGCCACAACCCTTATTCGCCCTTCTGCCACCTGTCGCCATACACGTTCACGACGGCGCGGTGCCAAATCGGAATGCCATTCGGCAGCTCCCGCACCAAAGCGGGCATGAAAGCGATCTAAGAATTGTTGTGTTAAAGCAATTTCCGGCAATAAAATGAGAACCTGCTTGCCCTGTGTGAGTGCTTGGGCAACCGCTTCAAAATAAACTTCTGTTTTTCCTGATCCGGTCACACCATCAAGAAGAAAAACTTGAAACTGAGAAGACAAAACACCATCCCGCAAAAGACACGCAGCTTCACTTTGTGCTCCCTCTAACTGAGGGGGGCAAAAATCTGGATTAGGCGGCGCCATAAGATTCGGCGGTGGCACCATAACCTCTTCAAAAACCCCAAGCGATTTTAATCCTTCAACAACAGAAACAGAAGTTCCTGCCGCATGAGCAAGACCAGAACGCGTCCAAACCTCACCATCACGCGCCAACTCCAAAACCCGCAGGCGTGCTGGTGTTAAACGCTCCACATCTCCCCCACAATACCGCAAACCGGGCTGTGGTGCTTCTGGTTCTAAAGCAGCCGGTATCCCCAAAACCAATCGTGCAACAAGTCCAAGAGGAGTCATCGTATACCGGCTCACAAAACGCAAGAATGCGATCATTTCCCCCCTCAACGGCGGACAATCAAAAACATGAAGCAGAGAGCGTAATTTTTTATCCGCCACAGATGGAGAACTTTGCCCATCTTTTGTCGTCTGTTTTCCGACATCCGCCACAATACCACAAACTTGGCGTCCCATCACCGGAACACGAACAAAAGAACCAACCTCACACGCCATAGAAGGCGGAACCTCATAACTATAAGCTTGCGTAACAGGAAGAGGCACCAAGACTGAAACAATCTTTCTCATATCCTCTGTTCCATTTGACTTTATCTTTTGTCTCAAGATACAAACCTTTTATAAAAACAATGCCTCGCTGACCGCCTCACATCCATTAGCAAATAATCCTTTGCCTAACTTATCATGCGCCCCCTCAACAAATCACCTAACCACTACAGCATCCATGACAAAACCATAAAAAAGCACATCCTCTTAAAATGTCATATCTCTTCCCTAGAAAATACAATGCAATAACAATAAGCATGCAGAGTAAACACCAAAGAAAAACAATTTTTCTCTCTGCAACCTGTTTCGTTATTTTCTTATAGCAAGGTTATACGAATTCTTTTACACAACCAGTATGACCACCTTTCCTATTCTTGTTGTTTGTCTTTACAGTTTGGAAAATGATGTGCCTTTTGCCTGATTTGTTCTTCACTCTTATCAAAAACATCTGTTTCATAAGCAACATTTCTAGGCATTCTCACCGCTGAAAAAACAAAACAACCAATCTCCTCCACAAAAAATGGCATTTTATCACTTAAACATTCAAGTTAAGGATACGCTGAGAGCTAACACCAATCGGCTCCCACATATCACCCTTCTTTTCAACAATCCATTTTTCCCCCTTCCTCCTTTATGTCGTAGCTTATCCTATAAGAATGCAATCCTCCCTCTTGCTTTTGTCATAAACAATAGCGCATAACAAAAACAGCACAAAATATCAGAAGCTTTGCGTACAAGAGTAAACAACCAAGGAGATGGAATATGAAATTTTTTGTGGATAGCGCCAATATTGAAGAAATCCGAGAATTGCAAAACTTAAACCTCGTTGATGGTGTCACCACCAATCCCTCACTCATCTTAAAATCAGGACGCAACATTTTTGACGTAACAAAAGAAATCTGTAGCCTCGTCAATGGACCTGTTTCTGCTGAAGTTGCAGCAACAGAATTTGAAGACATCATGAAAGAAGCAGCTACTTTAGCAAAAATTGCTGACAATATTTGTATCAAGCTTCCCTTAACATTTGATGGATTAAAAGCCTGTAGCGCTCTAACAAAACAAGGATTAAAAACCAACCTCACCCTTTGCTTTTCTGCCAATCAAGCTTTACTTGCTGCCAAAGCAGGTGCAACATTCATTTCACCATTTATTGGCAGAATCGACGATTGCGGAAGTGATGGCAGTGAATTGCTTCATGAAATTCGCACAATTTATGACAATTACAACTTTGAAACACAAATTTTGGCAGCTTCAATCCGTACCGTTAATCATGTTAAAGAAGCAGCATTAAGCGGTGCAGATGTTGCAACTGTCCCACCAGCCATTTTAAAAGCGCTTGTGAAACATCCCCTAACCGATAAAGGGTTACAAATCTTTCTTGAAGACTGGAAGAAAACTGGACAAAATATCGCTTAATCTTCTGCAAAATCTCAAACCAACACAAAAATTTGTGCCACGAGGTTCCACAACAACACCCTCCCGCACGTCTTTGTTTCTCACGTTCTTTAATGGGGGCACGCCCTTCACGAAGAACAGAACGCCATTGGTTTGCACATTCACAAGCTTGTTTTAAAGAGACATCTCGCAACGCTCCCAATCCCATTTCACGGCGGCGCCCGTGAATGGTATAGCGATAAAGCCATTGAGCACCGCCATCTTTACGCTTGTGAAGAAGCAAGCCAGCACCATCATTCACTTTGCCAGCTCCCAATGTTGCTACAGCCCTTGGCACTTAAGACGATTCATAAGAGCCATTTTTACTCCTTTCTTATACAGTTTTTACCCACACACCAGCCCTGCTTTTGACGTGCAAGCAAGTGATTTTAATTGATTCAAGATAAGCAGGTTTGAAATGAGAGAATCTTAGGTTATTCGAAGGTCTCATTCAATATGAATAACGCTAGATTATCATTACAAATCAATGCATTGCCCGTCTTTTGCATAATATATTCTTGGCGTTGACATTCTAAAGAAGCAAACAAAGTTCTCACGCTCTGAGAGCTTTGTTAAACCATCCTCCCAAATACCCCATCAATAATCTGAGAAGTGCTAGTAGAATCCCCCCTTAACCGATAAAGAATGACCAATCTTCCCTAAAGACTGGAAAAAACGGGACAAAATATCGCTTAATCTTTTGCAAGATCTCAAACCCACACAAAAATCTCTTTCGCAAATTTCACACAACACATTGATTTATACATAATAATTATTTTTTTCATGTTAAATGAAAGATCTGAATATCATAGGATTTTCCCATTTCAAATCTATTTAGATGAAAACAATAAGATATTATTTGCCCGTTATAAGCCGAATTGGTGTGTAGAGAAAAACACTTCAAAAAAGGAGTAAAAATACCTCTTATGAACCGTCTCAAATGCCAAGGACTTTAGCAACATTGGACGCTGGCAAAGAGCAGGATGGTATCGACTTACTCCTCAACCACACGCCTCCCACGTATTTTCTTCTGCTTGTAGTATTGCATATTCTTAGCATGGCTCCTCAAAAGATGCACAGAGTGTCCCCATGCACTTAGAACGCTGTTGTAATCATCAATATTCCAGCAGCCATTTTAAAGGCATTGGTAAAAAATCCCCTACCGGTAAAGGATTACAGATCTTCCCTAAAAACTGGAAAAACGGATAAAATACCACTTAATGAATTGAAAGATCTTTTGAAAGCAGCAGCAAAATTTCTTCAGCTAACTCTTCAGCCACACGCTTCCTTGCATTTTCTTCTGCTTGTATTGTTGCATATTCTTGGCGCAACCGTTCAAAAGAAGCACTCATGCTTACCGTACTTTCAGCAAGGAGAACATTTTTCATATCTTGCAAAACATAGGAAACTTTACCCGTCACAGTTCCAACGGAAGGTCGCCCCTCTCTTTTTCTATCGCGATCAACTTCTATCTGTACAGATTTTCTGGTAAACATCGATGTTTTCAAGACCAATTGATAAGCGGGAGTAGAAGGTTTGCGCCCATTTCCATAAAGAAGAAACAACAAATGATTGCGCACCATCTGTCCAAAGCGATCTGACGGTTCTGCAACAACAACAGAGGCAAGTTTTTCGGAAAGACTCAAAGATTTTTGTTTTGGAGATGAATCATCATCAAAAACAGAATCCACAGAACCTATTTTTGTTGAAATCTGCGCTACTTGGCGATAAAGCGGCTCAACTTTGCACCCATACAAAAGAGTTAACAAACCCGCTAAGCTTACAAAAATAAAACTTTTAGAGAACGACATTGACAATCCTTTGTGGAACAATAATCATTTTTTTCACTGACTTTTCACCCAAATGCACCTTTACAAAATCAAGAGCCAAAACAGCTTCTTCAATCATTTCTGACGTAGCGGTTGCTGCCACCCTCACCTCACCACGTTTTTTACCATTAATCTGTACTGGCAGACTATAGCAGTCCTCAATGATTAACGCGCGATCATAAGCCGGCCAAGCAAGCTCAGACATTAAAGTTTTCTCCCCTAAAGCAGCATGGCATTCTTCTGCTAAATGAGGCATGATAGGTGCAATCATGGCAAGGAAAAAATCCACCCCTTGGCGCAAAGCAGCCTTCATTTCATCCTCAACACTTTCCACTTTATTTAATAAAGGTGCCATAATATTCAAGAGTTCATAAAGACGCGCAATAGCTCGGTTAAAGGCAAATTTTTCCAAATCATCTTCCACAGCGTGGAGCGTTCGATGCGCAGCCTTTGAGAGTTGCAAAGCCGCCCCATGCTGCCCAGCACAGGGCGCTACATTCCTTAATACTGGAGCACTTAAAGCCACATGGCGCCAAACGCGCTGCACAAAACGATGCGCACCTTCAACACCCGATTCTGTCCAGATAACATCCCGCTCAGGAGGAGAATCGGACAACACAAACCAGCGCACGGTATCGGCTCCATAGGATGCGATAATATCATCAGGATCAACAACATTCTTTTTTGATTTAGACATTTTTTCAATCAAACCAATCATCACTTCACTCTGATCGGTTAATTTATAAGCGTGCCGCTTTCCATCCTTTTCAACGATCGAAATCTCTTCTGGTGAAACCCAGCCCTTCTCATCCCGATAGGTTTCATGCACCACCATGCCTTGCGTAAAAAGCCCTTTAAAAGGCTCATCCACGCTCACATAGCCCATTAATTTCATGGCACGCATAAAAAAGCGTGCATAGAGAAGATGGAGAATCGCATGTTCAATTCCACCGATATATTGTTGCACAGGCAACCATTCTCTTATCGCTTGGCTATCGATGGGCTCCTGTGCAAAAGGAGCAGTAAAACGTGCATAATACCAAGAAGAATCGACAAATGTGTCCATGGTATCGGTTTCGCGTTTGGCAGGTTGACCGCAAACAGGACAAGCAACAGCTTGCCACCTTTCATGGCGCACAAGAGGATTACCCGGCTGCTCAAACGTTACATCATCAGGCAACACAACGGGCAAATCGGCACGCGGTACCGGAACCACCCCGCAAGATGTACAATGGATCATAGGAATTGGACATCCCCAATAGCGTTGACGTGAAATGCCCCAATCACGCAAACGAAATTGCACTGTTTTTTCCCCCTGAGGCTTCCCATAAAGCATTTGCCCCTCAAGCCTTTTGGCTGCTTCTTCAAAAGCTTCTTGGGGTGTTAAACCATCTAAAAAGCTGGAATTGATCATCACCCCATCACCAATATAAGCCGTATCAGTAATGACAAAATCTTCTCTCTCAACCCCTGAAGGCAAAACCACAGGACGCACAGGAAGCTCATATTTACGCGCAAAATCCAAATCTCTCTGATCATGGGCAGGACAACCAAAAACAGCTCCCGTTCCATAGTCCATAAGCACAAAATTGGCAATATAAACAGGAATATGCACCGTTTCATCAAAGGGATGAACAGCCAAGAGAGATGTGCGAAATCCTTGTTTTTCAGCAGTTTCAAGCGCCGCAGTTGTTGTTCCACCACTCCGACAATTTTCTATAAACCCTTCCAGCGCTTTATTCTTTTGCGCCAGAGCTTGAGCAATAGGATGATCGAAAGACAATGCCAAAAAAGAAGCACCAAACAGCGTATCGGGTCGTGTTGAATAACAGACCACTTCATTAAAGGACAGACAACCCTCATTGACTTCCTCTGTTGGCTTCAAAGTCCAACGAATCAGCAAACCTTGTGACTTACCAATCCAGTTTTTTTGCATAGTGCGAACTTTTTCGGGCCACTGTTCCAGCTCTTCAAGCCCTGCCAGTAACTCTTCACTAAAATCACTAATTTTGAAAAACCACTGCGTTAACTCTCGCTGTTCAACTAATGCCCCCGAACGCCAGCCCCGTCCATCAACAACCTGTTCATTTGCCAAGACCGTCTGGTCAACGGGGTCCCAATTGACCTTAGCCACTTTGCGCGCCACCAATCCCTTTTGATAAAAATCAAGAAACAACATTTGTTGACGGTGGTAATAATCCACATCACAAGTCGCAAATTCGCGCGCCCAATCTAGTGAGAGCCCTAACTGCTTTAATTGCCCACGCATCACGGCAATATTCTGATAGGTCCAAGTTTTGGGATGCACTTTATTTTGCATGGCAGCATTTTCAGCCGGCATACCAAAAGCATCCCACCCCATAGGATGAAGCACATGAAATCCCTTTGCGCGTTTATAACGCGCCACAACATCTCCCATAGCATAATTGCGCACATGCCCCATGTGAATGCGCCCAGAAGGGTAAGGAAACATTTCTAAAACATAATATTTTTCACGTGGATCTTCCCCGGCGGTCTGAAAAATCTTCTTTTCATTCCAAATTTCTTGCCATTTTTGTTCGCAGGCACGTGGATTATAGCGTTCACCTAAATTATAACGTTCAATCGTCATTTCTATGATACTCTTTATAAAATTGAACTAAAAAACTTGTTTTATGCTTGACCATGGATTAACCCCTTCGTCAACATTTTCAGTCAATATTTCACGAAGTATTTTTAAAAGCTCTTACAAATAATAAGGCAATCACTCAACAAAAATAGAAAGTATAAAAAGATGAGCACACACATCACCCCCCCTGATCCTTCTCTTGAAGCATGGAAAAATTTACAAAAGGATATTACTGAAACATGTAAAGAATATCATCGCCCCACAGAAGAGGTTCAACTTCTTGCTGTTTCAAAAACTGTTCCTATAGAGAATATACGCCCTCTTTTACAAGCAGGTCAAACGCTCTTTGCAGAAAACCGTGTGCAAGAAGCTGCTGAAAAATGGTCCATCTTGCGTCAACAGTTTAGAAATATTGAACTTCACCTTATCGGTCCTTTACAATCGAACAAAACAGCACAAGCTGTCAAAATTTTTGATGTTATTCAAACTGTTGATCGCGAAAAAATAGCCAAAAGTTTAGCAGAAGAAATGCAAAAACAACAAAGACATCTCCCCTGCTATGTTCAAGTCAATATTGGCTTAGAGCCGCAAAAAAGTGGTATCGCCCCCCAAGAAGTAGTCCCTTTTGTTGCCCAGTGTAAAAATCACTATGGACTTGATATCATTGGTCTGATGACCATCCCCCCAGTAGAGGAGAATCCCGGTCCCTATTTCGCCCTCTTAGCAAAACTAGCAAAACAAGCAGGAATCCCAAAGCTTTCCATGGGCATGTCTAATGACTTTAAAACAGCCCTGCAATTTGGCTCGAATATCCTTCGCATTGGCTCTGCTTTATTTGGCAAGCGCCCTGTATAAAGCAATTTCCTCTCCATAAATTCATTTCCATTGAAAATCATATGCTCAAGCCAATATTGGCTTAGAGCCGCAAAAAAAATGGCATTACCCCGCAAAAAGTAATCCCTTTTATTGCCCAGTGTAAAAATCACTATGGACTTGAGGTCATTGCTCTGATGTCCACCACTCCTGTCGAGAAAAAACCTAGTCCCTCTTTCTCCCTATTAGAAAAATGAGCAAAAAAGCCGGTTCTCCAAAACTTCTCCCATGATCTGTTTTCCAACAGATCGGCAATACATAGAATGGCGTCACAAAAACTCTACAATTTGGCTCTGATATCCCGCATTGGCTCTATTTTGCCAAACACCCTCTCTCATCACCACTCCACCAAAACGACCACAACCCAACTAAGGCAAAATAAGAAAGGCGAAATGCACACGAAGAAAAAAGAGAGCCATAAGAGAAATAATGCGCAACGTTTCTAAGCACTTGTTTGCATGAGTAATATTCATCAAACCTGTATGAAACAAAACATTCAGCACGAACATCATGATAATTCTCGTTAAAACCACGAATTCTCTCAACTTCTGCAAGAGATGTGAACCATTGCCTCACGTACCAATGGCATAAAATACACGAAGAGAGGATTAAAACATCAATCAGCGCCCATATTTCAATGCAAGCTGTTTGATTGAATAAATACCTCAAATACCCAAGAGAACACTAAGAGCCATGGCTAGCCAGCATAGGAGCAATCATAAATACCATAGAAGCTTTTTGCGTACCAAAAGGGAAAGATGCATACAGCAATCATCTAAAAACAAAAATTCACCAAGCAAACGCATACATAACACTAACAACGCAACTGAGTTCAAAAACGATATAAATATATTTCCTTGTTATTCTCATAAATCAAGAGAAAAACACCAATTTTTCATATGAAAAATTCTTGTAATTTTAAACTAAAATTAAGTAAAAATAGGATATTGTTTCTTATAAGTTAAATTATTATAAATAATATTCTTATCTTATTAAGCAGAATAATTTCATGTACAAATAACATAAGCATTCTTTTTATTGATAATGTTAAAAATTATGTTTTACACTTCTCTAAAACGCATGATAGCAATTTGAAATGTATCATTGTGATATTATTTAATAGAGATAATTAAGGTTGAGTAACATAAGAAATTTTAGTTCAGGTTTAACTTATACTATAAATGATTTAACACCTGTTTATGGAAGTGCTTGTCGCCCTAACGACTTTATATCTCATATGAATGCACAAGGCTTCAATGCAGGGGTGCAAGCAGGATTAGGCGGAGCAGTTCTGGGTGGTATAACTGGAGGACCAGCAGGTGCATTTTCAGGTGGAGTTGCAGGTTTTACAACGGGATTCATAGGAGGTTTTGGTTGGGGGTTCATCGAGAAAGCTCATGAGTGTTGGTTCTAATTTATAGAGAATAGCAACAAAGATATCTCTGAAATTGATAATTTTGTAAATACACTAAAGTTAATTATCTATATCTATGGATAAAATAATTTTTAGAGATATCTACTATGGGGCACATCTTATAATCAGGATTTTGTTATAATGAATATTCATTATGAAATAATAAGAATGTTTTGCATGTTTGTTGTATTTGTCTCTCTCTATACTACTATTATCAAAGTATGCTGTGGTCGGAGTTGGAAGTTAGCTATCATAACATCATTATCGGGAGGAGTTGTGCTCCTTATTTTGGATAATTTGTGTAGGTACTTTGGTTTATATTAATCTTTATTAGATGAGTTGCGATAACACTAAAAAAATAATTTTCAGAGATATCTACTAATCTCATATAGTATAACTAGGATTTTGTTATAATGGATATTTATTCTGAAATTGTAAGACTATTTTTCATGCTCATTATAATAACTCCTATAATTGCCATTCCTTTTAAAGTACTCAGTGGTATGGGGTGGAAATTGTCTATTCTAATGGCATTAACGTCAGTTATTATGTTCTTTATCTCTGATTTTTTGCGTAGATATTTCGGTTTATATTAATATCGTAACAATATTTCTTTTCAAAACAAGAGAATACAAGACATAAAAACATTCAAAGCAATAAAGCGCCTTCATCTGTCTTTTTAAAAGATATTTTAAAAACTCTCATTTTTTATGCGCCTATAAAAAGTTCTATAATATAATACACTTTTCCACATTGAAGCACCCAAAAACAGCATAAAATATTCTCTGCAATATCATCATATCAGATTTTAAAAATTGACTATTCCAATTTTTGTCATTTAATCTACTCTCCAAATGAAAAGCTTACGGAGAAGTTTTGCCTAAAGGATACAGTGGCTGATTTTTCCCAACAATATGAAAAGAGGGAACTAATGTCTGAAAAAATCTATCCAATACCAGAGAATATAAAAAAAACTGCTCTCATCAACGAGGAAACCTATCAACAGTGGTATCAAGAAAGCATCAATAATCCAGAAAGCTTCTGGGCAAAACATGGACAATGTATTGAATGGTTTAAACCTTTTACAAAAGTAAAAAACACGTCTTTTAATGATGATGTATCGATTCAGTGGTACGAAGATGGAATAACAAATGTTGCCTATAATTGCATTGATCGCCACCTGAAAAACCATGGTGATAAAATTGCCCTCATTTGGGAAGGTGATAATCCTTATCATGATAAAAAAATAACCTATCATGAACTTCATCAACATGTTGGCCGTTTTGCCAATATCTTAAAGAACCACGGCGTTAAAAAAGGTGACAGAGTCACCATTTATTTAACCATGATTCCCGAAGCAGCCTATGCTATGCTCGCCTGTGCCCGCATTGGCGCTGTCCATTCAGTGATTTTCGCAGGCTTTTCTCCTGAAGCCATAGCAGGACGCATTGTTGACTGTAAGTCGACCTTCATCATCACCGCTGATCACGGCTTGCGTGGTGGCAAACGAATTAACTTAAAAGACAATGTTGACCATGCCATTGAGATTGCAGCCCGCCAAAACGTGCATGTGGACCAAGTCATGGTCATACGACGTACCTGCGGACCAATTGATTGGGTAGAGGGACGGGATTTTTGGTATCATGAGGAAATACCCCATACAAAAACAGACTGCCCCGTAGAACAAATGAATGCTGAAGATCCCCTTTTTATTCTTTACACCTCCGGCTCTACAGGCAAACCGAAAGGTGTTTTGCATACAACAGCGGGTTATCTTGTTTATGCCGCAATGACCCATAAATACGTTTTTGATTATCATGCTGGTGAAATTTACTGGTGCACTGCTGATATTGGTTGGATTACGGGGCATTCTTACTTAGTTTATGGCCCCTTATGCAATGGCGCTACCACTTTAATGTTTGAAGGCACACCAACCTTTCCTGACAACGGTAGATTCTGGGAAATTGTTGATAAACACCAAGTCAATATATTCTACACCGCACCAACGGCTATTCGCGCCTTAATGGGAACAGGAAATTCATTTGTTGAACGCTCGAAAAGAACATCCCTACGTCTGTTAGGTACCGTGGGCGAACCAATTAATCCAGAGGCATGGGAATGGTTTTACCATACAGTTGGAAACAATCACTGTCCTATTCTTGATACATGGTGGCAAACAGAAACAGGAGGACATATGATCACCCCCCTTCCTGGCGCAACACCGCTTAAAGCAGGCTCTGCCACACGTCCTTTTTTTGGAGTACAACTCCAAATCATCGACGAGCAAGGAAATATTTTGGAAGGTGAAGCAGAAGGGTATCTTTGTATTATTGACTCATGGCCAGGACAAATGCGCACCCTCTATAGTGACCATAAACGTTTTATTGAAACCTATTTTTCCACCTATAAAGGAAAATATTTTACAGGCGATGGTTGTAGGCGCGATAGCGATGGCTATTACTGGATTACAGGACGGGTTGATGACATTCTCAATGTTTCTGGACACAGACTAGGAACAGCAGAAATTGAATCAGCGCTTGTTTCTCATCCTGCTGTTTCAGAAGCCGCTGTTGTTGGTTACCCTCATGCCATTAAAGGACAAGGAATTTATAGTTTTGTCACCCTCATGGAAGGGACAACTCCAAGTGAAGCGTTGCACAACGAGCTTATTAAGCATGTGAGAAAAGAAATAGGCTCCATTGCCATATTGGATAAAGTACAATTTGCGCCCCAACTTCCCAAAACGCGATCAGGAAAAATTATGAGACGTATTTTGCGCAAAATTGCCGAAAATAATTTTGACAATCTAGGAGATACTTCAACCCTTGCCGAACCACAAGTTGTTGATGATCTTATTGCCAATCGCCAAAATAAAGAAACCACAGCTTAGCACAATACTACCCGTGTGGGCTTTAGCCTTTCTGCTAAAGCCCCCATGAAAGATCTCAGCTTGTACAACTATTCTCTTTGCCAACGCAAAATATTACGGATACCCTTTTTATTTAAGAGAATTGATGAAAAGTCTCTTATACTTTTCTTAAACGTTCCCCACATGCATTCTCCATGAAGCACAAATAGAAGAGTTTATACTCATGATAAAAAAGCATACAATGAATGTACTATCTGCAAAACTTTCTTTCAAATTCCAAAATAATAAATTATCCTTATAAATCAATGTTATTTTTGGTAAAAAAGAAAAACAAGCAAAGATAAAAAATGCCCATAGCGAGTTTTAACACAATCTAAAGCAAGCGATACAAAACATCTTACCAACCGCCAACCAAGCAAGATCAATTCTAAACCTCAAAAAAACAGAAATAGCGGTTGTTATGTTTCTGCTAGAAACACCTTGGAATTCTTGCTAAAATCATAAATAAAGATAAAATTAAGGAGATATATAATGAATGATATTCAGCAATATTTCTCAAGAACAGAGGGATAATATTGCAAGGTGTGGAGTATAATCTTAAACCAACAGCCAAAAACAATGGGAGTAAAAGTGCTGAGAGTGATACAATATAACAGCAGAAGTGGTAGCGAAAAGTGATTCATTTTGAAAATGTTGGTCTACGCTATGGAATGGGCCCAGAGGTTCTTCGTGATATTAGTTTTCATATTCCTCCTGGCTCATTTCAATTTCTCACTGGTGCTTCTGGAGCAGGAAAAACATCGTTGATGCGTCTAATGTTTTTGGCGCTTAAACCAACGCGTGGTCACATTGATTTATTTGGCAATGATACAGCATTACTCAACCGGCAAGAGCTTCCTGCATTACGCAGACGTATTGGTGTTGTCTTTCAAGATTTTCGTCTCCTTGATCACATGACCACTTATGAAAACGTGTCTTTACCCTTACGCATTAAAGGACAAGAAGAAGCAACTTATCGCAGTGAAGTAGAAGATCTTCTCTGTTGGGTAGGTCTTGGAGATCATATTCATGTTTTACCACCGGTTCTTTCTGGCGGAGAAAAACAAAGGGTAGCCATTGCACGCGCACTCATTGATCAACCTGAAATTTTGCTTGCTGATGAACCGACAGGCAATGTTGATCCACCTTTAGCAAAACGTCTGCTACGCTTGTTTATTGAATTAAACCGTTTTGGCACAGCTGTCGTCATTGCCACCCATGATATTGCCCTGATGGAACAGGTTGCAGCACGGCGTATGCTTCTCCATAACGGACGGATGACGATTCATGAATAAGTCTTTCCCTATTTTTACAAGCAATCAAAAAAACACCACGGCGATTATTCCCAATAGCAATATTTCTGGACAAGCATTGGTTGCAGTGATTGCGATTATGACATTTCTCTCAAGCCTCACCTTAATCGGCGTTGATTTAGTCCAGCGTGCTGCGAACAGTTGGAGTAATCAAATCAGTTATGAAGCAACCATTCAAATACGCCCCATTGAAAATATTGATATCGAAAAAAACCTGCAAAATGCGGTTAAATTAGCTAAAACATTTTCTGGTGTAGAAGATGCCAAAATTGTTGACCAAACAGCTACTGAAAAATTGCTTGAACCGTGGCTTGGAACGAATTTAAGCATAAATGAATTGCCCCTTCCCCGTCTTATCATTGTGACCTTGAAAGAGAATGAAGAAATTGATTTTCGTGCTATCAGTCAGGCAATCAAAACACAAATTCCAGGAGGTCAGTTTGATGATCACCGTGTTTGGGTCAGTCGTTTTGCAACCATGGCACACACCACTATTTTTATTGGTTTTGCGATTTTAATATTGGTTCTAGGCTCACTGATACTCACGGTTATCTTTGCCACACGCAATGCATTGGCGGAGAATGCACATATTATCAATGTATTATATTTTCTTGGCACGGAAACACTTTTCATTGCACGACAATTTGATTGGCATTTTTTTAAAACTGCACTGCGTGGAGCATTATATGGTGGTATCACAAGCGCATTGCTGTTTACTGTCTTTGCCTTTTGGACAAACTATAATCTAGGGAGAGTGGAAGCCAGCCAAATAACCGCCTTGTTTGGACACCTTGCCATAAGTTCTCTTCCTTATGGAAAAATCATTGGTCTTATTCTTTTTGTTTCTTTTCTTACCATGTTGACAAACCGCATGACTATTCTTGCACAACTTAAAAAAATTGATCAATGCGAAAACGGTCTCTTTTAATATTATGATTCACGATTCCTATAATCCGAACTCACTGATGCAAGACACCCCAGAGCTTTCTGTGAAAAAGCGTAACATAGGTAATCCATGGCGCCGCTTATTTCGCTATTTTCCACCGACAGCACTTATTCTTTTAATCATTGTTCTGTTTTTCTGTATTGGTTTTATTATTTTTTCCGAAAAAACCGAGCGCCTTCAACCACCCCATCCTTTGCTAAAAGCAGATGCTATCATTGTTCTTACAGGAGGAGAAAAGCGAATAGAGACAGGGCTTAATCTCTTGCAAA
Source organism: Bartonella sp. MM73XJBT (assembly GCF_028618465.1). NCBI lineage: Bacteria > Pseudomonadati > Pseudomonadota > Alphaproteobacteria > Hyphomicrobiales > Bartonellaceae > Bartonella > Bartonella sp. MM73XJBT. The sequence goes on from NZ_JAQISY010000008.1 coordinate 59,075, forward strand.
AGGGGCGAGGTTCGCGGCTTTTGATCAGTGGCGTAAATACAACCACCAATCTAAAGAGTTTCATGCATAGCACACACATTACACCCCAACTCTTTACCTGTTGTGTTGATATTGGCCACAAAGCCACAAATACCAAAGGGAATGCGGAAGAAAGCGCAGCTTGGATCAAAAAACACCACTATAAAACCCTTTATATTGTCACCCATGATTACCACATGTGGCGTTCAATGCGTGAACTTAAATATCTCATGCCTGAGGTTCATTTTATTGCCTACCCCGTTAAAAAGAGCGGTGATGAAAGCATCATACAACAGATCAATCAAATCCGTATTCTTGCCTTTCAATATATCAAAACAATTCAAGTCTATATAAGAACCGCATTCTAAGTTTTACGTACTGTTTTTCTGCAAATCTTGATAAGCAACACCCTCACTATTGACAAACCCATCTTTCCCAACCCAAATGTCACAACAAGCCCTAAAGAGCATCCATAACAAGCGTTTTGTTATCTTCAATATCCAGATACAACCCCGCTTTTTAATTATTAATATACAGAGGAAGAATTTTGATTCATTCTAAGAGAGCTTAAATTGACGTCCTCCCTACCCTGAAAGACAAAGATTGCCACCCCCACTGGTTTGCAAACAATCCGGTTTCTTATTTCATAGGCTCTATCTGCTGACCACGTACACAATCCCCTCCATAAGACTAGGCAAACACGCCCTGCCCTCTCATGCACAGCAGAATGCTCCATGCATGATATACCTTGAGAATAATACTCCTCAGACTGCCATAAAATCCATTTTACATTTTCATAAAAGCGCAAACCGCACTCTCAAACGATACCGCCTGTAATGTTGCAATAGCTTATATCTGTGAAGAACATAAAAAGCATTTTGCATCTTTCCTAAACCATAACACGCCAACCTCACTTGTGGCATACGAGGAAAGGAGAAACTCCTACGCATTGACCCAAGACATCACCCCACACTCTCTCAAAAATTCTCATAGGGGAAAATAGCACCACACCTCAAAGGACAGCGTTTTATGATGCTAACAACAAGGCTAAAAAATACCTCATATAAAGTTTTAGCAGCCCTCTATAACCATCCTCAACAATGGTGTTTTATCACTGCCTCGACACTGTTTGATAAGATATTGATTTATAATGATAATCTAGCATTATTCATATGGAATTAAAGACCCGAATAACGTAAGATTCTCTCATTTCAAACCTGCTTATCTTGAATCAATCAAAATCATTCGCTTGCACATCAAAAGTGGGAATGAATGTGTGGATCAAATTTGTATAAGAAAGAACTAAAAATGGCTCTTATGAACCGTCTTAATGCAAGATCTATCGCAACATTGAGAGCTGGCAAATATAATGATGGTGCTGACTTGCTTCTTCATAAGCGTAAAGATGGCGGTGCTCAATGGATTTACCGTTATATCATTCACGAACGTCGTCGTGAAATGGGCTTGGGTGCCCCTTAAGAGATGTCTCTTTAAAACAAGCCCGTGAATTGGCAACTGGGTGGCAGGCTGTTTTACGTGAGTGTCGTGACCCCATTAAAGAACGCAATAAACAAAAGCGTGAGGTAATAAGCAATCTTCATTATTTAAAAGATATTACTTTAGAGACTTTTGAAAGTCGTAAAGCTGAATTAAAAAGTGATAGCAAAGACGGAATCTGGTTTTCACCTTTTACGGCACAATAGATAACTTAACATTTTCAGTTTCTCGCACTTCCAATTTTGGCAGACTGCGTACAATTTTCATGGTTTCTAAGCTTACCGTAATAACCCGTTGAAACAATTCCAAAGGATAGGCTGGATTACCAACTGTCTCAACAGCATAGCGATTGGCATCATTAACAATACCGCTCGCTTTATCCGTTTTGACAACCTGCCGCTCCATCACCCATTCAAGAGCAGGCCTACCGTTAACGATATAATCATAAGCTTCAAGAGGAATATTATGCATCGTGATATGTGCATTATAAATCACACTACTTTTATCAATAGCACCGCGCTTACCTGCAAATTTCATTGCTTCAACACGGTAAAAACTCTCCGCATCAGAAATCATCCAAGTACTTGGATCACCCTGCTTATAGGTTACAGAATAGGGCTCAACCTCTTCATAATTCATATGCAAAGCACCAAGCTTTCGCCCCGCTGACACAAAAGCCCAAAAATCCTCTACCTTTTTAACCGTTGGAATCCGTGGTAATTCTTTAGACAAGTTGTGTGCATAACGCACACGATAATCCTCAGAATGCAAAATTCCATAAACATAATAAAACAAATCATCCTTTGTAATCACTTCACCAGGATAGGCTGCTTTAAAATATGCCAACCCTTCATCCGTGAGTGCATCACGCCGCTCTAAACCAACCTTTTTGCTTTCCTCTGCAAAATTTGCAAACAAATGAACCTGATCCTCTTCTTTATCTTCTAAGAATTCAGTATTTTCATAAACATACCGTGGAAAACATTGACCAGTATCCATTGTATGAAGATTAGGCAAACTCTTAGTCATAAGAACAGAAAAACCACTGCTTGCTCCAACTCCTGTAACTTGTATAACACTATTTTCAAAAGCTTTTTCTAGTGGAAAGATACGTGGCATTTGGTAAATCATTTCATTAAAAGCGCGATTATAATAGAGCCACTGTCGTGTAAAAGGACGGTATGAACTCTGAGTAAGGTATGTCTCTTTAAGTTCAAAAACCTTTCCTCTAGCTAACTGTTGTTTAAGTGCACGACTCCAACTGATCTTTTTGGCATCCGTGTTAACAAAATCGTCTACAGCACCTATACGTGTTTTACGATCAGAATGTGCATAAGTATTATTAAAACGCTCTACTTCACCGTTATAAAAAGCAATCATATTGCTCATATTATTGGCTAGAGCTTCACGACTTGAATTATGTGCCCAAGCATCACGACCAGTTTGTATACCGCGAGAAAAAGTTTTAAAGAGCTTTTTATTACTGCTCTTCTTGTCACCTAAGGCTAGAAATTCTTCAAAATCACTGTTGCGTTGATCCAACCAATCTCCATGCTCATCTGGTGTAATCATCTGCCAACTACGTGCACGCTTTATACCACCAACACTGCCCAATCGCTTAAGTTCAGAGAGTTTCTCTTTTGTTGTGAGATTATCCCCAATATCATGATAATAAATTTTACAAGACTTAGAAACATTTGGATTTTTAACAAACAGTGTCACAGCAATTCCTGTCATGCTTCCACTTCCAAAAACATTTTGCCCTTCTTGCGCACGCCCTTTACTCATCATATTTTTACGAATATCACCTCGCAAATTGAGAACATAAATATTTGAGAACTCTTTACTTAATTCTTTTCGTAAACTATCCGCAGAATATCCATTGATAAAACCTGAATTTGTCACAAAACCAATAACACCGTAGTCTTTTATGCGATCACTTGCCCAGCGAATAGCACGAATATAACTGTCATAAAGCCCATTAACATTGCTCGCTTTGGATTGAGCAGCATAAGTTTCACCAATGCGGCTATCCAATTTAGGATAATTAATATTTTTTGCATTGTCGTTTTCGCTTTTTTGTCCAGAAGAATAAGGGGGATTGCCAACAATAACACGAATATCCAGTTCTTTCTGACGCGACCTGCGGGTGCTATTATCCACCAGCAAATCACTTATCAGATCTTTATCTTGCTCATAAAGCTGAAATGTATCGGTGAGACAAATTCCCTCAAACGGGACATAATCGCCCCCCATCAGACCATGATAAGTCGTCTCAATATTAATAGCTGCAATATAATAGGCTAAAAGCACAATTTCATTGGCATGAATTTCATGACAAAATTTATGCTTCATCTCCTCTGGCTTTATCAGACCCGATTGTAAAAGCCGCGTGATAAAAGTCCCCGTTCCAGTAAAGGGATCCATGATGTGCACACCCGATGAGCCAAGTGTTTGCCCAAATTCTTGCTCTAAGACATCATTGACAGAGTGCAAAATAAAATCCACAACCTCAACGGGGGTATAAACAATGCCTAGTTTTTCTACAGTACGTGGAAAAGCATAACGGAAAAATTTATCGTAAAGCTCTATAATTAACCTCTGCTTTGCTGCTGGATCGGTAATGCCACTTGCTCGTAATTTTACACTTGCGTAAAATTTCTCAAGATCTTTGGATTCCTTATCAAGATTCGCCTCATCAAGTACATCAAGCATACGCTGCATAGCACGCGAGACAGGATTCTCACGTGTGAACTGATATCCTTCAAACAACACCTGAAAGACAGGACGCGTAATGATATGTTGTGCCAACATCTCAATCGCATCAGTCTCTGTAATAGTATCGTTTAAGTCATCACGCAGTTCTGCCACAAACCTGTCAAAGGCTTGACGCGCCTCAGTATTTGGCTCTGCCAGAATGCCTGTTAAGCGCGTGATATGATTCTTAGCAATTTCCGCAATATTGCTCGCCCAATCTTCCCAATAATCACGCGTACCACATTTTTTGACGATCTTTGCCATGATGGCACGCGAAAGCTCATCCACAGAGAAGGAAAGTTGCCCTTGACCTTGATCTGTAATAACACGATCACGCTCCGATGTTCCAATGCTCGAGTGTGCAGGTTGTGAGCGAACAGGAAGGTTGTCTACAACAGCCGTAACAGCCTTTAACTCAGTACTCTGAGTGACACCAATAATCTCAATCACATTGCTGATATCTTGCCCCAAGGATGCCTTATTAATTGTCGCATCAAAACGATCATCATGTGCACGCAAAGCATTTAAAATTTGCCAAACAACCCGATATTTTTCATTGTTATTCAAAGCTTGTTCCACTGGAATCCCAGAAGGAATACCAATTGGCAGAATAACATACCCCATCTTTTTGCCCTCAGAGCGACGCATCACCCGTCCAACCGATTGGACAACATCAATCTGACTCTTGCGTGGATTCAAAAACATGATAGCATCAAGAGCTGGAACATCAACCCCTTCAGACAAACAACGAGCATTGGTCAAAATACGACAAACATCATCCCCGCTCTCAGCTTTCAACCAATCAAGAAGAGCACCACGATCTTTGGCATTGAAAGTGCCATCAACATGTTCCACTTCACATTTTAAAAATGGCTCGTTTTCGATGTTCTCTTTCGTATACTCAAGATACTCTTTAACAACCGCAGAAAATTCATCGCGAACTACTTTAGAATTTTGAATAGTTTTACAAAATGCTAAAGCACGATGCATGGGATAAAGATCCGTGCCAATATCAGGCTTGATATCTTGTTTGGTCAGCGCCTTATAACAGCCGATAATTTTCGTGGCATCATCCAAAACAAGCTCAGACTTGTCATCACTAAGACGCTTTTGAACAGCAGAACTTACTAGTTTTTCATCCATTGCTAAAACAATAACCTTATAGTCCGTTAAAAGATTATTTTGTACAGCCCATGAAAAACCCCGATAAAAAAGTGTTTTGCCAAACAGCTTTTCATCATCCATCGAAGCAAGAACGGCATTCACTTCATGTGCACGACTTTTTACATTATCACCAAAAATGCGTGGTGTCGCTGTCATATAAAGACGTTTCTTGGCACGAATAATATCGTTGGAATGTACCTTAACAAAATTGGATTCATCCTCTCCCACCAGCGTTGCACCTGTTGTACGGTGCGCCTCATCACAAATGATAAGATCAAATGTTGGGAAACCATAATTTTTCTGCGCATCAGAAACCACCTGAAGAGATTGATAGGTTGCAAACACCACGCTCATCTTATCTGCAACACTCTTCTTTGCCTGTTCTGCAAGTTTTGCCGCATCGGTTGTCGCCGGAAAAGCAAGATCAAACACATCAATTTCAGCAACATCATGCGTATTTTTACGACGCTTTCCCACTTGTGTATCGGAACATACAGCAAAAGAACGTAAATCAATTTCAGCATCCGTTGTCCACTCACGCACCGTCTGTGACATCAGTGCCAAGGAAGGAACAAGAAACAAGACAAACTTGCCTTGACCGGCTAAATCCTCAGCAATCTTAAGACTGGTAAATGTCTTACCGGTACCACAAGCCATAATGAGCTTACCCCGATCTGCCTTAGCAAGCCCAGCACGCACAAAACGTAATGCCTCTAGCTGATGTGTACGCAGTTTCTTTTTATCTTCCAGGACAATTTTGCCTTTGGCTGCAAAAGTCTCCCAACGAATCGGACTTTGTTGCATATCGGAAAGACCAATTCGTGTAACAGGAATATCCTGCCCCCGTATCATAGTTTCCGCATTTTCACTCCAAGCAGTTATTGTACTATCTATAACTACGCGCCGCTTAAATGGTTTTTTCCCTGATGCTGAAATAAAACTATCAATATCTGCTTTTTTAATCCGATAGGCTGCATCATAAAACTTACACTGGATTGCTGCAAAACCATCTTCATGACGAAGCTTTGCCACAAGATCAATACCGGTATCACCACCATCCCAGCCATTTTCATGAGCCCAATCTTTAAAGGTCTGAACTTTTTCATACTGAACAGATTGGAGAGGATCATGTGTCAGATAAGCAAGAGCAAAACGCTCAAAATACGTCCCCTTATCTCGTTCGCTACGCGCTTCATCATGATATGTCTGTAAAAGCGACTGTAGCGTTGTCATATTTCACCCCGTTAAAAAATCTTCAATTATCGAGTCTAAATAGTTCCGTCAATGCCTATTGTTCTATCCAAAAGACTTTAGACTGTATACACTCAATTATTTACAATGGAATAGTTTCTCAGCAAAATAAATCGAGAAAACTTTACTTATCAGCAAAAGAGTGGAATTTCCTCTTCAAGCTCAAAATCTCATAGATTTTACACACTAATATGTCAAATCTGTATGGCTATAGGTTATATCTTTTTAACAAAATGGTTTACAGTATAAACTTAGTGCCTTATCTGAATAACTTCATGCTTTTTTTAGTGCACTCAACCACACTGATAAATATTGCGCAAAGTAAAAACAGAAAACTAATCTGCACACCATTCTACAAGCCATTTTTTGCTCTTTTCTAGCAGTATATCATGCACCACAGAAAACCTCTTGAGAAGAACTTAACAAATATTTTGCCCATTCACGTTCTTTTTACTCAAATGCTTCTCCCATGAGTACTTCATCCAAGCAAAAAGCATAACAACAAATACACCTCAATTAACGACTGCTTAATCAGAGGCAAAATCAAGACATCTCCCTCATGCTCATTATTTTATTAAAGTGGAATACTCCATATAGCCTCACACCCCTCATTCATAGCCTTGAATGACTTTCCCATACGAACGCGCCACAATCATATTCGTAATAATTGCTAAAACTTAATCACGTGAGAGAGCAACAACAGGATCAAGCCGTGAAGCTTGTCGTGCGGGTGAAAAGCCAAAACATATCCCAATGAGAGTTGAAAAAGTAAGAGATATGAGAATTGAATCCATTGTGTAAACCAAGTGGATAGGCGCCTTAAAGAGCAAAAACAAACCACCGATAGAAAGCCCAAAGAGGATTCCCAAACCACCTCCAATGACACAAACCAAAACTGCTTCAATGAGAAATTGCTGCAAAATATCACTTTGGCGCGCACCCACTGCCATACGCACTCCAATTTCATTAATCCGCTCTGAAACAGTAACGAGCATAATATTCATCACTCCAATACCACCCACAATCAATGAGATAGCGGCAATAGAAGAGACTAAAAGCGTTAAGATATGCGTACTTTCCATGATACGCTCACGAAAGAACTCTGAATTTCTAATGAAGAAATCTTCTCCACCATGGCGCATAGTAAGAAAGCGTTTTACCATCTTTTCTGCTAAATGTGAATCGACATTATCAGCAATTTTAATCGTAATTGCCCGAACCTGTGTCGTTCCAAGTAAACGTGTTTGCACGGTTGTATAAGGCAAATACATCTGCAACGTACTTGAAATGCCTCCTCCCATATGTTGCGGATCGACCACCCCAACAATACGTACAGGGACACTTCCCACATGAACGACTTTTCCAATGGGACTCTCACGACTATGAGGAAAAAGTACAGCAACTGCTTCTTTTTCGATCACCAAATCCACAGCTCTCTCACGCACACTATTCCGATCAAACAATCTCCCTTGAACAGCTTTAAGTCCTTGTGTCTGAAAATATTGTTCTCCCACCCCAGCAATAACAGCATTGGCTTTAACGGCACCAGAACGTACAATAGAGCTTGTTGAAAGCTGAGGTGTTACACCAGCAACATAGGGTAATCCCGAAAAAGCTTCTGCATCTGCTTCCACCAAACTTGTTATTTTATCTGCTTGTGGATCAGAGAGGCTTTTCCCCGGCAAAATAGTTAATGTACTGGAACCCAGACTTTTAAAATTGTCCATAATTTTTTCCCGCGTACCATTACCCAAAGCCACCATAGCAATAATCGCGCCAATACCAATGATCACCCCGAGCATTGTCAAAAAAGTTCGCATTCGGTGGGCGTTCATTGCCAACAAGGCCATCACAAATGCCTCACGAAACCGTTCAGCAAAAGAACGAAAAAACCCCATTGTTTTTTGCTCTTTTAGATTTTGTTTTTCCTGAAGAGATTGGGCATTTCTTTTTGTTTTCGCACCCTTTGACACATTGTCCGCAATAATTTCACCATCACTGAGTTCGATAATACGCTCTGCTCTTTCAGCTATCTGCATATCATGCGTTACGATGATAATGGTGCGTCCTTCTTGATGAAGTTCATCTAAAATACGCAACACTTCTTGACCACTCTGTTTATCTAATGCACCGGTTGGTTCATCAGCAAGAATGACCTCTGCATTATTCATCAGGGCACGAGCAATAGAGACACGTTGTTGTTGACCACCTGAGAGTTGATTGGGACGATGATTTATCCGATCTCCCATGCCTAAGCGTTTTAAAAGCTCCCCTGCACGTTTTTTTCTTAAACTTGGTGCACATCCTGCATAAATAGCTGGAATTTCAACATTGCCAAGCGCCGTTAATTCATTAAGCAGATGATAGCGCTGGAAAATAAATCCAAAATGATTGCGCCGCAAAGCGGACAATTCATCAGCAGAAAGGATAGCTGTTTCTTTTCCTGAAATCCAATAACGGCCAGAACTTGGTCGATCAAGACAGCCCAAAATATTCATCAAGGTGGATTTTCCTGAACCCGAAGCGCCCACAATCGCCACCATTTCACCACGCTTAATGGTAAGATTGATATCTTTCAAAATAGTAACAAATGTCTCACCGGTGGGAAACTTGCGCACAACATTTTCTAAAACGAGGACAGCTTCTGCTTGCTCTGCTTTCATGCTTTAGCTCTCATCTTCATTATGTTCACCAGGAATATTTGGCATCACTCCATCACTCGAACCTGTGATAACCACATCCCCCTCCTTAAGCCCTGAAACAATCTCTGCCATCACTTTATTATTAAGCCCCACGGTCACTTGTTTTGCCACCACTTTATCTTTCTCTTCCAAGACAGAGACCCATGCTGTACGTTCTTTTGTCTCATCCCGCAAAGCATCACTTGGAGCCAACAAAACGTTCTGAGCTCGCCCTAAGATAATATGAACTTGTGCCGTCATATAGGTCCGCAAAAAATTATCGGCATTATCCACATGCACCACCCCATTATAATAGATAGCCGATGATATCAGAGCGCTCGACCCTCCCACCATACCAGGATTAATACTCACATCAGCGCGAATTTCCTCAGGAGCCGGATCTACCCTTTCTAACACCCCCTCATAACGACGTTGTGAATTGCCCAAAACCGTAAAATACAAAGGTTGTCCTGCATGAACTTTCAAAATATCGGCTTCTGAAATTTGTGCTTTGATTGTCATTTTTGACAAATCACCCAAAATAACAATCGTTGGTGCTGACTGAACCGCATTAACATTTTGCCCTTCCTCCACAACGGTTGCTAACACTGTTCCCGCTGAAGGAGCCGTCACTCTGGTATATCCTAAATTGACCTCTGCACTATCTACATCAATTTGTGCTTGTACAATTTGCTGACGGAGCTGAGCAATTTGCGCCTCGCGTATTTTTACTTGTGTTGTAGCATCATCGAGATTTGCCCGTGAAGTCGCATGTGACTTGATCATTTCTTTCTGACGCTCTAAATTTTTCTGTGCAAGGGAAAGGTAAGCTTCTTGTTCTACTAAATTCGCATAATAATGCGATAATGCTGCCTTTTTTCTTTTCAGATCATTTTCCTGGTCTGTAGGATCAATTTCCGCCAAAAGATCACCTTCTTTGACAACACTACCAGGGACAACACGCATAGATACCACACGCCCCGTTGCACGTGCACCAACAGCCACCAACCGATAAGGGCGCACAAGACCAGAAGCCAAAACACTTTCCTCGATATCACCACGCTTCACCACTGCTGTCATATAAACTGGTGTTGATGTTCCAAAAAAAACAGAACGCAACCATAATAAGATGATAAGGAATATAACAGTTAAAAAGAAAGACAGTTTTTTACGTTTTATAATGAAATTTTTGATGAAACCTTTTTTCATTTCCCTACCTTTGTACGCGTACGTGGTACACCATCAACAACTTCTGGACGTGACACATCAACAACACCATCCCATCCACCACCCAACGCCTTCATCAGCGCGATATATTGAGTAACCAAAGTAATACGACTATCGTTAAGCGCTATTTGCGCAGAATAATAAGAGCGATTAGCATTTAACAATTCAAGAAAACTGGTATTTCCATTTTCAAACAGGCTGCGTGAAAGTTGTAAAGAACGCCAAGAAGCCTTATTTGCAACGATCAACTTTTCTAAACGCTGATGTTCTTTGGTCAATCTTACCAACGCATTTTCCACATCTTCTAACGCTGTCAACACAGCAGCCCGATACGCAACGAAAGCCTGATCACGCTGTGCACGTGCAACCGCCACAGAAGCCATAATCTGCCCCCCATTAAACAAAGGCAAACGAAGACCTGGTCCAAAAGACCAGCCAATCGTTGAAGCCTTCCATAATTGATTAATTGTCTCTGCTGTTGTCGAAATACTACCGGTTAAAGTAAGTGATGGATAGAGATCTGCTTCACGTTGACCAATACGTGCTGTTGCTTGTGCATATTGGCGCTCAACCCGTCGCAAATCCGGACGGGTTAACAAAATATCCGCTGGAATTCCTGCTGGTACTGGCCATTTTGGTTGCGGAATTTTGGCATGTTTGGCATTTTTCTGTAAAAGATCCTGCAAAGCTGTAGGCACACGCCCAATTAAAACAGAAAGGCGATGAATGCTCATAGACAAATTCGCTTCCATCTGTGATATATCTGCTTCTGTATTGGCCACTTGTGCCTCTGCATTTGAAACATCAAGCTCTGAAGCATCACCAGCCGTTAATTTGCTCCGTATTAATTCGTATGTTTTACGCTGTGATGCAGCAATTTCCCGTACAATCAACAACTTTTGTTGCCACCCACGGACTTGAACATAATTTGTTGCCACATCTCCCAAAAGCACTACCATGGTATCACGCATATCTTCCACAGTTGCTTCAAAGCTATAACGTGCAGCTTCAACTGCTCGCTTGTGTCCACCAAAAAAATCAAGCTCCCAGCTCGCATCAAAACCATTATGATATTGGTTGAAATTTTTGTTTAAAACCGTAACAGATCCGCCACTACTACGCGTTCCTGAAAATGAATTTGTCATACTTGGCAAAAGAGATCCAACCGTTTGCTCTAAACTAGCACGCGCCTCACGAATTCGTGCCTTGGCAACAGCAACACTATTATTTCCAGAAATTGCCTCATTAATTAATGCATTCAAAACAGGATCATTTAAACGCCGCCACCATCCAGCAAGAGTAACCGTACGCCCTGAAATCTGCCCCGACTGTTGTCCCCAATTTTCTGGAACACGAAAAGATGTTTTACGGTAATTAGGACCAACCATACATCCTGATAATATAAAAAAACACAATAAAACACTATAGAGTAATCTGTTAGAAATAACCCCTTTGAGATTTCTGATATACATCTAGTCTCCCATATTTCTTCAGAATCAATAATAATATTAATATTTTATTTACTTGTTATTTCAAAATTGGCGTGAAAAATCAAATACAGTTTGTACTGGAACATGATCTGAAGGTTGTTTCCAGCCCCGTGCGTCACGAAAAATGGAAAGATCCGCAACAAACGGAGCTAAATCTGGAGAAGACCAGATATGGTCAAGCCGCCGTCCCCGATCAGCAAGTGCCCAATCGCGTGCACGATAACTCCACCATGTGTAAAGCTTAGCAGGAACAGGAATATGCATACGCATAAGATCCACCCACCCACCTTGATGGCATAAGGCTTGTAACCGTTCCGTTTCAATGGGGGTATGACTTACGACCTTCAACAACTGTTGATGAGACCACACATCCTCTGCCAAAGGAGCAATATTCAAATCACCCAGCAAAAGAGAAGAAAGACCATCTCCTTGATCAGCGCGAATAGCAGACATTTCTTCTAAAAAGTCAAGTTTATGACGGAATTTTTCATTAACCTTAGCGTCAGGCACATCTCCCCCTGCAGGAACATAAAAATTATGAATCCGCATGCTTTTGCCATAGGCTTCAACAATGACCGAAAGATAACGACAATCTTGTTTTTGACAAAAGGAACGCTTTTCCACCTTTTTAAAAGGCAAACGCGAAACAATTGCCACGCCGTTGTAAGATTTTTGTCCACTCAATAGGATATACTTATATCCGGCTGCTTTAAAAGCCTCCACTGGAAATAAAGCATCCGGGCATTTTGTTTCCTGTAAACATAAAATATCAATAGAAAAGAGTTGCAAATACTGCAAAACCTGTGCAAGACGCAAACGGATAGAATTAATATTCCAAGTTGCAATACGAAAGACCATCTGTTTCAATTCCAATGAGGTACAACGCACTATTTATTCGAGGGAAGTGTAAACATCCCATCAGCGAATCTAACGCCGGTGCGTACATTCATGACTTGAACAGTGGTCTCCAAATTTTGCTGATCAACAATTGTCCATTGCCGTAAAGCCGCGTTTTTAGAATCAAAAACCATTCTTATTTGCCCTGCTCCCATGCTTTTATCCCGCAGAACAATTGTCACTGCGCCTGGATCTTCACGAAATGCCAACAAACGCCCTGATGATATATTAATTTTATCGTCTAACAGAAACTTCATTGGCGTTTGAGAAAGTTGTGAAAAGTTCCAAGTATTCAGTGCACGATTATTAATTCCTATGAATTGTCCATCTACAATGATCTGTAAAGGTATTTTTTTATAAATAAAACGAATTTTTCCTGGACGCTCTAAATAAAACGTTCCCTGAGACATTTTTCCTTTCGGACTAAACTGAATAAAATCCCCTGTCATTGTTTTAATTGCTGCAAAATAATTCACAACATTCTGCGCCCTTGCTACCTTATTGGAAGCCACTTTATTGTATGATTGCGAAAAAGCAGGAAAAGTTAAGCACAAAAAGACAATAATTCCAACAAACCTAAAGCTTCCTCTTTGTTGCAAAAAAGACGTTTTCATAAACAATGCTCCCAAGCAATACACATTCGTTTTATCATGAAGGTGTCAATAAATACCCTTCTCTAAAAGAAAAAGATATTGTTTTAAAAGACTATCAAAAGATTTATTTCAAAAGCGTTCTTTTGGGACAGTCACCAAAAATTCCCGTTTTCCCATATGATTTGCAGCACTAATAATACCTTCTTCTTCCATCCGCTCAATACATGAAGCAGCACGGTTATAGCCAATTCCTAAACGGCCTTGAAGATAAGAAGTTGAAGCTTTACGATCACGAAGAACAATGGCAACCGCTTGACTATAAGGATCATCTGCACAAGAAGAACTCACCGATGCATCCGCACTCTTCTTGCCAATCTTCTCTGTACATTCCCTAAACAATCCAACGTCCCTTGAGTTTCTGAATCCATTAAAACTTCCCCCTCCCCATATAATGTGCCGCCCCAATAATATCCTCTACTTCCATACATCCAATGAATAATGTAGCATGGATTATAACCAATGCTCAACGGAAAATGAAAGAGCAAAAAACATGATTATTGCGAACATAAATGCTCTTTTCAGTCATAAAAAAACGTTTTTATAAATTCTCATAAGCAACAGCTATTTCCTTTATGTGATTATAAATCCCCTCTCTAAAAGAAAAAGGTATTATTTTAAAAGACTATCACAAGATTTTATCTCAAAAGCGTTCTTCTTCAGCAGGTACCAAAATTTCCCGTTTCCCCGCATGATTTGCAGCACTAATAATACCTTCTTCTTCCATCCGTTCAATCAATGAAGCCGCACGGTTATAACCAATTCCTAGACGGCGTTGAATATAAGAAGTTGAAGCTTTACGATCACGCAGAACAACTGCAACAGCTTGGCTATAAGGATCATCTGCACAAGAAGAAGTCAACGATGCATCCGCCTCATTTTCTGCGGTCTCTTGAGTAATGGTCTCTAAATAATCAGGAAGGGCTTGTGCTTTGAGATGCATGACAACCTGCTCCACTTCATCATCAGCCACAAAAGGTCCATGAACACGTTGGACACGTCCTCCGCCCATCATGAACAGCATATCGCCTTGTCCTAACAACTGCTCAGCACCCTGTTCGCCAAGAATTGTTCGACTGTCGATTTTTGAACTGACAGAAAAAGAAATGCGTGTTGGAAAATTAGCTTTAATAGTCCCCGTAATCACATCCACCGAAGGACGCTGTGTTGCCATAATGACATGGATACCAGCAGCACGTGCCATTTGTGCCAAACGTTGAACGGCTCCTTCAATATCTTTGCCGGCAACCATCATTAAATCAGCCATTTCATCAATAATAACAACAATATAGGGCATAGGACTAAAATCAAGTGTTTCCGTTTCATAAAGGGGCTCACCAGTCTCATGATCAAATCCCACTTGAACTGTACGCGTCATTGTTTCCCCTTGATTTTTTGCCTCCTTAAGACGTGCATTAAATCCATCAATATTACGAACGCTCAGTTTAGACATTTTGCTGTAACGTTCTTCCATTTCACGAACAGCCCATTTCAGCGCAATCACTGCTTTTTTCGGATCTGTCACCACAGGTGTTAACAAATGAGGAATGCCATCATAAACCGAAAGTTCAAGCATTTTCGGATCCACCATGATGAGGCGGCATTGTTCAGGTGTCATACGGTAAAGAAGTGATAAAATCATGGTATTAATGGCAACAGACTTTCCTGATCCCGTTGTACCTGCCACCAAAAGATGCGGCATTTTTGCTAAATCTGCGATAACCGTCTCACCCCCGATTGTCTTACCCAAAGCAAGTCCCAGTTTTGCTTTGCTCTCAACAAATTCTTGCGCTTGTAACATTTCTCGTAAATAAACCATCTCACGCTTCGCATTGGGCAATTCTATGCCAATGACATTACGTCCTGGTACCACAGCAACACGCGCTGAAATGGCACGCATCGAACGTGCAATATCATCTGCCAAACCAATAATACGGGAAGACTTAATACCGGCTGCTGGTTCAAATTCATACAAAGTGACCACAGGACCAGGGCGCGCATCAATAATTCTTCCCTTAACACCAAAATCTAACAAGACCCTCTCAAGTTCCTGAGAATTGACTTTTAAGACAGCAGGAGACAGTTTGGCATCTCGAACAGACGGTGGTGGAACCGAAAGATAATCTAAATGTGGAAGAAGAAAACCACCATTTGAAGAAGCCGCTAAAGGTTTCACAGCACGGCTTTTAACAGGAGAAATAGACGCCTTCTTCTGATTTTCTTGATATTTTGTTTTTTCATCGCCAAAAATTGGTTCAATGCGATCCAAAGACTTTTCTTGTCTCTTAGAGCAACTTTTTCGAGAAAAAAGGCGAAAAAAACGCGCTTGTAAAAAATAAAAAAGATGGAAAACAGCACCCAAAGTTGTCACAAAAAAACCATGGTGCCCCCTCTCTGCCCCCTGTTCTGTATCTTCTAATACATCGAAGAGAAGATCAACAGTTTCGTTTTTGTGGATATTTTTTACTTTTCTTTTCTTTCTCTGACGCCGCCATACCACATTACCCGCAAAAGCAGCCATGAAAAAACCCAAAACAAGCACAACAAACCCCAACAGTACATTCTGAACAGGAGAAAGAAAAACAGGAAAAATAGAATAAACAACACTTAAAACTTTATCGCCCAAAACCCCACCCAAGCCCATAGGCAATGGCCAATATGTAAAAGAAGCAACAGGGGTCATAAGAGCAAAAGAAATTAAAAAACAAATTGTTGATAACACCCACAAAAAAAGGCGAAAAATCAAATTATAAATATTCTTTTGCGCCAACAAAAGAAACGACCAAAATAACAATGGCAACAACACACCAAGACCCGCCAAACCAAAAAACTGCATGACAAAATCTGAAAAAATTGCCCCTGGCCATCCCATAAAATTTGTAATTTTATTTGTACTTGCATGCGTTAACGAAGGATCTGCAGCATTCCACGTTGCCAAAGCCAAAACGCAAAAAAGAATGAAGCCCAAAAGTCCAAGCCCAATGAAAACACCAATTTGGCGCAAAAACATTTCAATGAGCCGTGAACTGTAAGATTTTTGCGCTTCTAATGAATCATAGGGAGAAGAACTTTGATGCATCTCTCAATTCCAAATACAAAACCTTCACATTAAAGAGTTGTAAAATTATGACCGCAAAATACTAATACAGTTTTAACCATCATAATCATAACAATTTCCTACTTTGTAGGACCATCAGACCTTCTCCTTTAAAGGGTGATATTAAAACACATCATGCCCATTAAAAAGAGAGTGCTATCGCTGTTTGATTTCAGTTTTCTTTTGCATCAACTAAGTATACAAATAGAGAAGTATAAAATTAACCAGAATATTCAGGGTACGATTTGCTCAATGAAACTATGAAGTAAATTACACGGACGATTATCAAAAGGTATACACCTAAGAATATCTTACCTATTTCATAGATCGGTGCTGGTCAAAGATCCTAGTTCTTTAAAGTAAAGAGGACGTTAAAATATTGTAGAAAAAAGAATGTTAAAAAAAGATATCCTTATTTAAAAACAAATAAACTGCCAACAATGGAACGAAGTGTTGTGTATTCTGATCTTAGTAAAAATGTAAAACCCGATAAAAAGACAAAATCTAACCAAACGATAAAGCAATGCGATCTTCTCATTGCGGGGGGAGCGGCTGTTGGTTTAACGCTGGCAATAGCACTCAAGCAAACAGCCCCTACACTGAAAATAACTATCGTTGATGCAGCTTCCCCACAAGACATACCCGCTTCCAATATACGAACCATTGCCCTCGCAGCTGCTTCTATTCGTATGTTAAAACAATTGCAATGTTGGAAACCTATAGAACCCTATGCCCAACCCATTCATTCCATGATCATCACCGATGCATACGCAAATGATCCTGTTAAACCAACTCTTTTAACTTTTGAAGGAGATATTGCTCCCGATGAACCCTTTGCAGCTATGGTGGAACATAGCGAACTCATCAATGCTTTAAAAAAACGTGTAAAAGATCTGGATATCCCCGTTATTACAAACACGTGTGTTGTTGATTTTCACCAACAAGAGCAGCATACAACTGTCACCTTAAACAATAAAGAAATCTGGCAAACGAAATTGCTTATTGCAGCCGACGGGGCACATTCACAATTACGCGCAAAAGCAGGACTTAAAAACTTTTCTCATCCCTATAAACAAACAGCAATCATCTGCACCATTGAACATGAAAAACCCCATCACGGACAAGCAATTCAACATTTCTTACCTGCTGGACCTTTCGCGCTTCTCCCGCTCAAAGGCAACAGATCAGCCATTGTATGGAATGAAGATCATAAAACGGCGCAATATTACCTCAAAGCTGATGCTCTTATTTTTGAAACAGAACTTGAAAAACGCATTGGTCATCGATTTGGAAAGCTCTCTTGGAATGGTGAACGTCAAGCTTTTCCTCTAAACCTTTCCCTAACACGTCAATGCATTAAAGCTCGGTTTGCTCTAGTTGGCGATGCTGCCCACACAATTCATCCCCTAGCAGGACAAGGACTCAATTTAGGATTACGTGATAGCGCTGCACTTGCTGAAGTTCTTATTGAAACAGCACGATTGGGGCTGGATATTGGCTCCCTCACTGCTTTAGAACGCTATCAACGCTGGAGACGTTTTGAAACCACACGTATGGCTTTAAGCAATGACTGGCTTAATAAACTTTTTTCTAATGATAATCTCTTTTTGCGAATACTACGCGATACCGGTCTTGGAATTGTCAATCAAACGCCAAAGATAAAACAATATTTTATTCAAGAAGCTTCCGGGCTTTCCCCTCATGCTCCACGTTTGCTACAGGGACACCCACTTTAAAAAATAAGTAAAAGCCATATCATTTCACTGTTTGCAAGTTATGAACAAAACTTCTCCTGATCGTTAAAAAAAGCTCTTCGCTTATTTCTCTACACCAAGCTTTTAAAAGAATCGATATACAGTGGAATCACCTGGTATTTTCTCATAAAAATCTTCGAGGAATCATGTATGCAATCTTTCCCTTTCCGTACCTTTCAAGCAAACAAAAAAGCGAGAAAATGATTCTCTCTTGTATTTTCAATACGCTCTCTATTGAGTGATCAATATAATGAATTTTGATAATAAACGCATTTAAAATGCATCGCAGAATTCTATCAAAACACTAAAACCAACACCAATTATAAAAAATATCCTCTAAAACACTTTCTTATCTTAACTACACAAATGATAAAAAGATCAAACCAAGAGCTGCTCTCTAGAGCCACACCATAAAAAACAAATAAATCCATAACAGCATCACATGACGATCCTACAGATCAGTATTTAAAACATAAAGACATTCTTCAACATATTAGCTTACAATGAGAATTTATCATTTTGCATATTACTAAGAATCTTGAAAACAGTAATCTTTTTATCCTAAACCTTTTTATGATGAAACAATAAAAGCCATTCGTTTACACATCACACAAGAAATCAATATATAGATAAAACTGCTTAAGAAAGAGATGAAAATACCTCTCATAAATTATCTCACTGCAAAAATAAGCATAATTTGAGCTGACAAAGAGAATGGCAATACCGGGATTATTACGGTAATATAATGATTTATCATGATAAATCATTATTTTTTCAACTTTAACCATAAGCAGAATACTATAAAATTTTTATCGCAATAGCTCTCATATTGAATCAATAAAAATCATTTTCTTGCACAACACAAGAAGAGTTGGCGTATAGATAAAAATGAGTAAAAAAGAAAAAACGCCTCTCATAAACACTCTCGCATCCAAGAGCTCTAACAACATTGAGAGCTTCAACAGTATGGATAGTGCCAACATGTTAGCAACATAGCTTTCCCACTTGAAGGAACGCCTACGTGCTTTTTATAGTCTTACTTTACCGCTCAGCAGTTTAAAACATTAACTCAGCATTTTATATATCGAATCACCAAAAAGAACACACTGCTTGAATTCCCATCTCTTGCTTCTCATATCTTTTGTATATTGCTTGAGTATTATGTCACTTCTAACTCTTCAAGCGTACAACCACTCTCCAACCATTCCTTAATCCACTTAGGTCTACGCCCACGTCCATTCCATAACTCCCATTGATTATTGGGATTTCTATAATGGCGTTCTTTACTCACAAGATCAGCAATATCAATTCCATGCGCACTGGCAATTTCAAGAATTTTGCGCCGTGCATTTTGTTTTTCTTTTGCTTGCCGCCTTTTCAATTCCACATCGATTTGAGCTCGCATTTCTTGTAGTTCATCAAAATTCATCTTTTTGAGATCATCCACCTTAATTACTCCCCTTGCAAAAAAGAATTATTCTTTGCCATATTTTAAACACAATTATAGACAATTTTTGTCCATTTATTATCGAAATTAAAATTACGATAAATATGTCACCTTGACGGAGATGTGCTTTGAACCACGAAGAGCTGTTTAATTGTGTCGCAATTGTCACGACTGTATCCTTTTTCGGTTTGATCGCTGAAATGGATAATCGAGGTGTAAAAAACCTATTACCTCTCCCTGACTCTCACGAACCAGCGGTCAAAAGTGAATATAAATCGCCATTTTATAAACTATGGCAATATGTAAAAAAGAACAACCCCTCTACGCATAATGATCGTACAGTCCATTCTTATAATGAGAAATATTCTCATACTCAGCGGCTTTTTGGTTTAGATCAATATTCTCTAGACAAAATTGA
Source organism: Bartonella sp. MM73XJBT (assembly GCF_028618465.1). NCBI lineage: Bacteria > Pseudomonadati > Pseudomonadota > Alphaproteobacteria > Hyphomicrobiales > Bartonellaceae > Bartonella > Bartonella sp. MM73XJBT. The sequence continues at coordinate 79,423 of NZ_JAQISY010000008.1, forward strand.
AAAGTCAGAAAATGATATAAAACAATCACCCCTAACACCCCTACAAAAATGGTTATCCTTTAAGAGTAATTTCTCTTTTTGCAAACATAATAACTATCACATTGATTGGATATTAGCATATGTGAAAACCTTCCTTAAAAGGAAGCAAATTTACATCCATGCAGGATATTCTAAGCTCAAGAATCTTACTTCGTATATCCATCAAAACACAGTGTGGCAACAATCAGAAAAACTACGCAAACTTCACGTTTGTATCAAGAGATCTTTTCATCATTGGGTGTGTGAATTATGACTATTTCAAATTTCATAATGTTTGCTGCTGCATACGCATCAACTCTACACGCGACAGTACCTTCAGCTGTCGTTATGCAAGAGTCATGGAATGATATTTGTGCAGTAAACATGAGTGATAAATTACCACACTATCCATTCGCACCTAAAAAAACAATAGTAACAATTAAGCAGAGTGAACACAATTTTGACGTAAATTTAGGGCAAATGAGTGTTGAAAATCAGAAATGGTTGCCCCTCTCTCTCTGTGAAATTTTTGATCGTTGCAAGAATCTTAACGTTATACGGACTGCTTTAAAACATTGCTGTGAAAAAGAGCAAAAATTACCGCAATACAGTGCTGAGCGAACCGTTCTTAGTTTTTACAATGCAGAAAATTTCACAAATAGTTTTTCTGACCTTCATTTGCAAAAAAATGCTTCATATGTCGAGGTGAAAACTTCTGCGCCTGTAAGCGAAGAATTAGAAGAAACTTTACAGTTTTATACAAGAAAGACAGAACAAACAATTAAGATAGAGTCTCTTCCTGCCTCTTTAGAAGAAGATGCTTTTACACATAAAGAAAGTAGTGCTCATGACGCCTTTACAGTAGAAGACTCTTCATTGGAAAGACCGCAGGACTAATGATGACTACATTTATCGATTAGACTTACAATTTTGATAGAATAGCATGATGAAAGGTAGATAAGAAAATATTAATGCTCTAATTAGTAAGATTGCATAAAATCTCTTCTAATTGAGGGCAGAAATAATGAAAATGATAGAACAAAACAGTGTGGATATAGCATTTAATCAGAAAGCAGCACGTGAGATTACAATCGTGATGCGTTCAGAAAGGGAGTGGTACTTTACATTTGTTGCAGATGATCCAGTAACCGGGACAGCAAATGAATATACACTTCTTACGCAAAGAGGAAAACTAAGAACTTGGGCTGATCCAAAATATCTTTTTAAATTTCTTCATGAAAGAGGGGTTGTCTATGGCAGTTTTAAACTTAATCAGGATGAAAAACATGAAACAAACAAATATTTTCCAAACAACAGTTCGTAATAAAATTATTACAACTGTTGCAGCTATAACTGTATTTTTTATGGTGCATCCTATATGCGTTCAAGCAAAAACTTTGGACAAAGCCAAAACAGCTTTAGAAACACTCCAAAATCAATTGAAGATAATTGTTCCTCTTGCCGCTACCGTAATACTTTTGTGTTTAGCAATTGGTTATGCAGGACGTTATATAGAAAAAGATACTTTTGTACGGTGGGCGGTTGGTGTTGTCATTGCTGGTTCAGCAGCTGAACTTGTCGCAATGTTATTTCAAAACCCATAGTGAAGAAAATTATGATGCAAAGTAAATTTTATTCTTCAGTTGTGAATAAAGCGCTAATAGTATCATTTTGTATTAAAAAGTAAATATAGTACTCATGAGAAAGCCTTAATAAGAGTAGAAGATGAAACAATTAAATAATTTTCAATTAAAAAATGATAGTAAAATATTTGCAATTTCTGTTGCTATAACAGCATTTTTTATGACTTATCCTGCGTATGCTAAATTAGAGAAGGCTGCAAAAGCATTAGGTGATCTGAAAACAGATCTTATTAGTAACATTATCCCTATTGCTGCTGCAGTTATACTTCTGTGTTTAGCAATTGGTTATGCTGGCCGTTACATCGGAAAAGATACTTTTGTGCGCTGGGCAGTTGGCGTTGTCATCGCTGGTTCAGCGACTGAACTTGCCACTTTATTGTTTACTGGTAAATAATAAATCCATTGAAATATAACGTTAGACATAAGTTTAATTCGTATTAGAGCCAAGTGTAAAAAAATATAATAAACAAAATAGATTTTAATTATCAAGTATAGATAAATTAGCAATAATATCACTTAAATTAAAGGGTACAAAATGAGCCTCACATAAACCTTAATGAGAAAAGAAAATGAAACAATTAAATAATCTCCAATCAAAAAACAATAGCCAGATCATTGTAATTTTTGCAACTGTAACCGCATTACTCATAGCTCATCCTGCATATGCAGCATTAAATAATGCTAAAACTGCTTTAGAAGCACTTCGAGACGATCTGAGTGTCAAGATTATTCCTATCGCAGCTGCTGTTATATTGTTGTGTTTAGCAATTGGTTATGCAGGGCGTTATATAGAAAAGGATACCTTTGTACGTTGGGCAATCGGTGTTGTCATTGCTGGTTCAGCAGCTGAACTTGTTACAATGTTGTTCGGTAAATAATAAAGCTTCTAACACGAAATGCTTTTCTTCAAGAAGAATCCATCCAGAGTAATAATTTATATTGCAAAGTTGTAGATATTATAAAAGTTTTGATTAAGAGAAGAAAATGAAACAATTAAATAATTTTAAATTAAAAAATAACAATCGAGTCATTGTAATTTCTGCAGCTGTGAATGCATTTTTTGTATCTCATACTGCATGTGCTCAGAAAACTTTGAAAAATGCTGAAACAGCTTTAAAAAATCTGCAGAACGATCTTACTGGCAAGATTATTCCTGTTGCTGCTGCTATTATACTTTTATGTTTAGCAATTGGCTATGCAGGACGTTATATCGAAAAGGATACCTTTATACGCTGGGCAATCGGTGTTGTCATTGCTGGTTCAGCAGCTGAACTTGTTGCGATGCTATTTAAACCATAACGAAGTTAAGTATTTTAAAAAAAACAGATTTTACTTATGGGCTACAGATAAATTTGTAATGATATAACTCAATATTAAAAAGTAGAAACAGCATTCATAAGAACTTTAATAAGAGCAAAAGATGACAAAAATCAATTATTTCCAACTTGAAAATGGTAATCGAATCATTGCAATTTCCGAAGTTGTAATCGCGTTACTTATAGTTCATCCTGCATATGCACAATTGGGTAAAGCAAAAGATGCTTTAACCGCTCTGCAAACAGATCTTACTACTAATATTATTCCTATTGCCGCTGCAGTTATACTTTTATGCTTAGCAATTGGTTATGCAGGACGTTACATTGGAAAAGATACCTTTGTACGCTGGGCAATCGGTGTTGTCATTGCCGGTTCAGCAACTGAACTTGTTAAAATGTTGTTTGGCTAATCATGAAGCCTTTAGCACAAAATGCTTTTCTTCAAGAAAGTCTGTGTCCAGTAGTAGTCTTTACTTATGCTGCTAAGAGATAAACATTGTTAAAATTTGAATGAGAATAGAATATGAAACGATTAAGTAATTTCCAATCAAAATGTAATAATTGGATTATTGCAAGTCCTGTAGCTATAACGGCATTTTTTATGGCTTATCCTGCGTATGCAGAATTAAAACATGCAAAAGATGCTTTAGAAAAATTACAGGACGATCTTATTAAAAACATTATTCCTGTTGCTGCTGCTGTTATACTTTTGTGTTTAGCAATTGGTTATGCAGGTCGTTATATCGAAAAGGATACATTTGTACGCTGGGCAGTTGGTGTTGTCATTGCTGGTTCAGCAGCTGAACTTGTCACAATGTTATTTAAACCATAATGAGGTTAATTATAGTTCAATTTAAACGAAATGGCTTTTATTTATCCGTTATAGGTAAACTAAAAATGGTACTTACGAGAAAAGAAGATGAAACGATTAAGTAATTTCCAATCAAAATGTAATAATCGAATTATTGCAATTTCTGCAACTGTAATTGCATTTTTTATGGCTCATCCCGCATATGCAGAACTAAAGCATGCTAAAGATGCTTTAGACGCTCTAAAGAAAGATCTTATTGATCATATTATCCCTATTGCTGCTGCTGTCATACTTTTGTGTTTAGCAATTGGTTATGCAGGCCGTTATATCGAAAAAGATACCTTTGTACGATGGGCAATTGGTGTTGTTATAGCTGGTTCAGCAACTCAACTTGTTGCAATGTTATTTAAAGCTAATTGAAATCAAGCATGAAACAAATAAAATACAAAATGTTTTAAAAAATCTATTTATGAGTTGTGGATATATCTGTAATGATATCATTTATGCTGCAAACAAGAGAACATTCTCAAGAGTAGGTTCAGTCATATGGGGATAAAAGATATGAAACAATTAAATATTCTTCAAGCAAAAACCGGCAATAAGATCAGTGCTATTGTGATAGCTTCGACGATGTCCTTAATGCTCCAACCAGTATGTGCTCAAACAAAAACTAAGAGCTTAGATATTCTCATGGGTATGCAATACGGACTTAGTATGGTCATACCCATTGTTTGTGCTGTTATTCTTTTATTTCTATTACTTATTTATATATTTCGCATCATAGCAAGAGCCACATTTATACGATGGGCATTCAGTGTCATTATCGCTGGAGCAGCATTCTATATTAGCCATATATTATTTCACATCCAGTAACTAGAGTAGCACATGAAACCACAACAAAATGAAGCATTCCCCTTATTTAAAGGAGCAACGCGCGTTCCAACCCTTTGGGGTGTACCCATGATGCCACTTATCGTTATGGCCATCAGTGTAGCTATTTTTGCTATGACAATAAATATCTTTTTGTGGATAATTGCTCCGCCCCTATGGTTCGTTATGGTACAAATTACCAAAAATGATGATAAGGCGTTTCGTATCTGGTGGTTGTGGATTGATACCAAACTTCGTAACCGCAACAAAAGTTTCTGGGGAGCTTCAAGTTATAGTCCCTCTGATTACCGCAAAAGGAGATAAATATGATAGCTGTTGAAAGCGGCAAACGCCTTGCATCAGAAACGCCAGTAAGCCTGTTTATACCCTATTCACATCATATTACAGATACAATTATCTCTACTAAAAATGCAGAATATTTATCGGTCTGGAAGATTGATGGGCGTTCGCATCAAAGTGCTTCACAAGAAGATATCTTTCAGTGGACTAAAGAGCTAAACAATACCCTACGTGGTATTGCATCGGCCAATTTGTCATTTTGGACACATATCGTACGCCGACGTGTTTATGAATATCCTGATTCAACATTTGATCAAGCTTTTTGCTGTCAGCTTGATGAAAAATATCGGCAAAGCTTTACTGGTTATAATCTGATGGTCAATGACCTATATCTGACTATCGTTTTCCAACCGATTGCTGATAAAATCATGTCATTCTTTTCTCAACATGAGCGTGAAACACTCGATCAAAAAAAGATGCGGCAGGAATCATGTATCAAGGCTCTCAATGATATCAACAACACTCTAGGCCAATCGTTAAAGCGTTATGGTGCAGAAATTCTTGGCGTTTATGAAAAAAACGGACATGTTTATTCTTCTGCGCTTGAATTTCTTGGAATGCTTGTCAATGGCGAATACAGATCTATGCCGATCTGTTTTGATCGTTTTGCTGACTATATGTCTATCAACAGACCTTTTTTCTCGAAATGGGGTGCTCTTGGCGAATTGCGGACAAGCAGTGGAATGCGTCGATTTGGAATGCTAGAAATTAAAGAATACGACACGACAACAAAGCCAGGTCAACTAAATGTTTTGCTGGAAAGTGACTTTGAATTCATCTTGACGCAAAGTTTTTCCGTGCTCTCACGGCATGCTGCTAAGGATTATTTACAGCGTCATCAGCGTAACCTTATTGATGCTCGCGATGTAGCAACAAGTCAAATTGAACAAATTGACGAAGCGTTAAACCAACTTGTTAGCGGGCATTTTGTCATGGGTGAACATCATTGTACGTTGACCATCTATGGTGATACAGCTCAACAAGTTCGTGACTATATGGCAAAAGCAAGTGCCGCATTGCTAGATGCAGCAGTATTACCAAAACCAGTAGATTTGGCCATAGAGGCTGGTTATTGGGCGCAACTGCCTGCAAATTGGAAATGGCGACCACGTCCAGCACCAATTACATCGCTGAACTTTTTGTCATTTTCATCCTTTCACAATTTTATGTCAGGCAAACCAACAGGAAATCCATGGGGGCCAGCAGTTACAATTCTTAAAACAATCAGTAAAACGCCACTTTATTTTAATTTTCATGCCTCTAAACTTGAAGAGGATTCGACAGATAAACGTTTGCTTGGTAATACAGCACTTATAGGACAATCTGGTTCTGGTAAAACTGTGCTTCTTGGTTTTTTATTAGCACAAGCACAGAAATTTAAACCAACAACTGTTGTCTTTGACAAAGATCGTGGTATGGAAATTGTTATTCGGGCTATGGGTGGTCGATATCTCACATTCAAGCCTGGTAGGCGAAGTGGTTTCAATCCCTTTCAACTTCCTCCCACACAAGATAATCTGATTTTTCTAAAACAGTTTGTTAAAAAATTAGCAGAAGCTGGCGGTGAAGTTACACATCACGACGAAGAAGAAATTAACCAAGCTGTCATGTCTGTCATGAGCAGCAATATTGATAGAACTCTGCGTCGTTTGTCTTTTTTAGTGCAGTTCTTACCCAATCCACATTTAAACGATTATAATGCACATCCATCTGTCCATGCTCGCTTGATAAAATGGTGTGAAGGTGGTGATTATGGATGGTTATTTGATAATCCCAATGATGCGCTGGATCTCTCAACCCACCAAATTTATGGTTTTGATATTACAGAGTTCTTAGATAACCCAGAAACTCGTACTCCAGTCATGATGTATTTGCTTTATCGCACAGAAGGAATGATTAGCGGTCAGCGGTTTATGTATATCTTTGATGAGTTTTGGAAACCTTTGCAAGATCCATATTTTGAAGATTTGGCAAAGAACAAACAAAAGACCATCCGTAAACAAAATGGTATTTTTGTTTATGCCACACAAGAACCTAGCGATGCCTTAGAAAGTAATATCGCCAAGACTCTTATTCAACAGTGTGCAACTTACATTTTTCTAGCCAATCCTAAGGCAAGTTATGAGGATTATACACAAGGTTTTAAACTCACTGATGCTGAATTTGAACTGATCAAAGGACTCGGTGAATTTAGTCGCCAATTTCTTATCAAGCAAGGCGACCAATCTGCACTTGCAGAGTTAAATCTCGGTAAATTCCATGTGAAAATCGATGGAGAAACCATTGAACGCGACTTTAGCGAAGAGCTCTTGGTATTATCAGGCACGCCTGATAATGCAGAATTGGTCGAAAACATTATCGCTGAAGTAGGCGATGATCCAGCAGTATGGTTACCAATTTTTTTACAACATGTCAAAAATGACAGGAGGGAAACATGAAAAAGGTAATTATAACAATAGCCATAACAGCAATTTTAGGAACGCCGAACTCAGCAATAGCTTGGAGTTGGGGATGGGCTCCAGCAAAAGACCTATTCTCCTCAACTCCTACCCAGAAGGAAAATAAACCTACTACACCGCAACATTATCTAGAAATTATTGAATTATTAAAACAGCAACTCAAACAAACACAAGAAACACATCAATCTATAACAAAAAATCGAGAACTTGGAATAAAACAAACAGACCACACTAGTTTTTTTCTCAAAAAACCAGAGTTGATTTACGATGAAGATAAGGTTTCAGATATATCCGCATCAATAAAAGATATTTTTCTGAAAGAAAATGCTCCCATTTCTGTTCGAGAATCTCGTGATGCCATCAATAAACGTATTCGATATGCAACAGTTGCTGATAAAGTCGTAAGTTTAAAGACTTTTCAAGACGCAGAAGATCGTTTTAAGCAACTCTTAGAACTCCTAGAAAAAATTAATAAAACAACAGATCTAAAAAGTATTGCCGATCTGCAAGCACATATAAATGGAATGGTCGCCCTGATACAGAATGAAACAGCAAAATTACAAATGGTTAACTATTCGCATAATGCAGAACGAGCATTTATCAGCCAACAAAAGAAAACACATAGTATGAAAATTCTTAGCAGCGAAAATAAAGAAATGCCCATCATACGTTCTATACGATGAAATCTTTTGATAACTTGATTGTAATAATAGCTTGCTTTATTTGCATGGGATTGTATTTCTTTTAGTGAATACATTCAAACGTATCACACTTACTCTTGTAGATTAGCCATGTAATCTACAAATGATCAATGGAAATATTGCACTCTATGAAAAATGTCAATTATGTATTCAGAAAAGGGACTATACTCTTTTCAGTATTCTCATCATCCTATTGCTAACGCTCATTACAAACACGTTTATTAGCAATAAGATATTACCTTTAAACACTTTAAAATTAGATATAGTAGGAAACATTCTTTCCCCTAATAGCCAGATAACTAAAATTCAATAGTGTATAAAGATAATAGCAAGACTAGAAATGAATATGCCAATGAACAAAATAATTAAATAAAAATAATTTATCCATCAAAATTAAAATTACGATTAAAAATATAATAAGATATATGAAACGATTAAGAAGAAAATAACATGAAAAAAACTGTTATTTCAGTAGTAATAGCGACAATTTTGGGAATGCAGAACACAATTCTAAAGGCTAGCGGTTTATTTTCTCTTAGAGAAGGACCTGAACGTCCACTAAGCACCGTAGAACAGATATATAGAAATGATGCGATCTTGCAGACATTTGCAGAGTTTGAAGAACAGGAACGACAAAGAAAGTTACGAGAAGAGGCTAAAAAAAAGCTTGAAGCACAGAAGAAAGCACAAGAGAATGAGAAAATGCTTTTAGATTTAATAAAGAACCATCTCGAAAAAACAAACGAAATATATAGCTCTATAAGTGGCACACGGACAAAAAGCAAACAGATCCGAGAAGATGATGGTAGTTTGCTGTTTCTGAACCCACAGCTTATCTATAATGATCAAAAACAAACACAGCTTGGTAAAAAAATTCCTCAACTCTTTAGAGAAATGATAAAGGACGAAAATTATCTTCGCGATTCTACTGTTCAAGATGCACGAGAAACTATCAATGAGCGCAGTCAATATGCAACAGTCATTGACAAAGCTGTAAGTTTACAGGTTTTTCAGGAAATAGAAAATCGTTTCCTACAAATTGCAAACATGTTAACTATTCTTGACAAAATGACTGATTTAAAGGGGGGTACCGAAATGCAAATGCGCATGAAAGGTGTGTTAGCTATGATTCAAAATGAAACGGCGAAACTACAAATGATTGCACATGCGCGCAACATTGAAAAAACACTCATCAACCGATTAATACGTAAGCGCAATGTGCAAATTCTTGCAAGTATGAATAAACAAATGCCTACTATAAGATAGATTCAGTTAACAGTTTTTCTGTGCCATCGAGACCTTTTTTCTCCACATTCGAAAACACTTAAACAAT